>DATKPX010000235.1:0-9070 GCA_035523855.1 Allostellaceae bacterium | reverse complement strand
GCACCACCACGCGGGCAAGGTCGAGCTGGCGGGCGACGTCGGTGACGTGCAGGCCGGCGGCGCCGCCGAAGGACAGCAGCGCGAAGCGGCGTGGATCGACACCGCGGCGGACGGAGACGAGGCGGATGCCCTCGGCCATGTTGGTGTTGACGACGCGATGGATGCCCTCGGCGGCGGCGATGCGGCTGACGCCGAGCGTCGCCGCCAGGCGATCCACCGCCTTCTCCGCCGCCGGCGCGTCGAGCCTGCTGCGGCCGCCGAGGAAGTGGTTGGCGTCGAGCAAGCCAAGAACGAGATTGGCATCGGTCACCGTGGGCTCGGTGCCGCCCTTGCCGTAGCAGGCCGGGCCGGGATCAGCGCCGGCGCTCTCGGGCCCCACATGCAGGATGCCGCCGGCATCCACGTGGCCGATGGAGCCGCCGCCGGCGCCGAGGCTCACGATGTCGAGGCTGTTGAGCGCCACCTTGTAGGCGCCCACCTTGCGGTCGACCGCGAGCGACGGCTCGCCATCGACGATGAGGCAGATGTCGGTGCTGGTGCCGCCCATGTCGAAGGGAATGAGATTGCCGGCGCCCAGCAGCTTGGTCGCGTAGCGGCTGCCGGCGACGCCGCCGGCCGGGCCGGAGAGCACCGCGCCCGCCGCGAGCCGCGCCGCTTCCATGACCGGCGCCACGCCGCCATGGGACTGGATGATCAGCACCGGCCCCTTGTAGCCGGCTTCGATCAGGCGGCCGGCGAGACGGTTCAAGTAGCGTGCGAGCGCCGGCCCCACATAGGCATTCACCACCGTGGTGGAGACGCGCTCGAACTCCTTGATCTGCGGGAAGACGTCGGAGGAAAGCGAGACATAGGCGTCGGGGAGCGCGCGGGCGAGCGCCTCGGCGGTCGCACGCTCGTGCTTCGCGTCGCGATAGGCGTGGAGATAGCAGACCGCCACCGCCTCGACGCCCGCCTGCTTCAGCTCGGCGATGGCGCGCTCCAGCGATGTCGTATCGATCGGCGTCTCGACGCGGCCGTCGGCGCGCAGGCGCTCGCGCACGCCGAGGCGGCGCTGGCGCGGCACCAGCGGCTCCGGCCGGGCGATGCGGAGGTTGTAGCGGTCGTCCTTGAGGCCTTCGCGCATCTCCAGCACGTCGCGGTGGCCCTCGGTGGTGAGGAGGCCGACCTTGGCGCCCTTTTGCTCCAGGAGCGCGTTGGTCGCGACCGTGGTGCCGTGCACGATGCGCTCGGTCTCGCCGAAGAGGCTGTCGAGGGAGAGGCCCAGCACCTCGGCGAGGCGCGCGAGACCGCTCATCACGCCGATCGAGGGATCGCGCGGGGTGGAAGCGACCTTGGCGAGGATGGCTTTGCCGGAGGGGCCGACCGCCACCAGATCGGTGAAGGTGCCGCCGACGTCGATGCCGATGCGATACATGGGACTCAGGCTCCCCGCGCGGCGGGCGCGCTGACGAAGCCCAGCTCGACGTCACGCTTGCGATCCTCGGCGGTGCGCTTCTTGGGATCGCCCCAGCCGCCGCCGCCGCCGGATTCCACCATGAAGACGTCGCCGGGTTTGACCGCGATGCCGACCTCCTTGGTCTTGATCGGCCGCGCCGGATGATTGCCGGAGAAGAGCCGGTAGTTGTGCGGCAAGCCGTCGCTGCCGCCCAGAATGCCGCAGGCGCCGTGGCGCACGCCGTCGCCGGCGGTGTTGGCGAGCGCCGGCTCGGCGATCTCCGCCACCATCTCCAGCACGCAGCCGGTGCCGCCGCGATACTGGCCGTCGCCGCCGCTGTCCGGCCGGAACTCGTGCCGGCGGAAGAACAGCGGGAAGCGCACCTCGGTCACCTCGAGACTGCCGAACTTGATGCCGCCCGCCGCCTGCCATTCGCCGGCGCCGGGCCAGCCGTCGCCGGCGGGCGAGGCGCCGCCGCCGGGACGCGCCTGGAACATGTGCCAGATGAAGCCCCTGCCGCTGCGCGGGTCGCGGCCCTGCAGCGCGATGCGGAAGCGCCTTCCCCAGCCCGCCATGGCGCGGTCGGGGCAGGCGGGGGCGAGGGCGCGGATGATCGCCTCGATCACCTCCTGGCCGCAGTGGTTGGTGGCGAGCGTCACCGGCGCGCCTTCCTTGGCCCAGACCACCGTCCCCTCCTTGGCGATCACCTCGATCGGCCGGAAGGTGCCGTCGTTCTTCGGCGTGTGCGGATCGATCAGATAGGAGAGCGCGACCGCCACGGCGGAGCGCATGTTCGGATAGGAGGAATTGATGAAGCCCACCACCTGCTGGTGGGAATCCGAGAGATCGATCTTGAGATCGCTGCCGCTCTTGGTGACGGTGGCGCGGATGTAGACGTCGGTGAATTTGTGGCCGTCGTCGTCGAGGATCGCCTCGCCCTTGTAGACGCCATCCTTCCAGCCGGCGATCACCGCGCGGGTCTGCCGCTCGGCGCTGTCGAGCACCGCCTCGATCGCCGCGTAGGTGGTGGGCCAGCCGAACTCGTTGGCGAGCGCCAGCAACCGCCGCTCGCCGACTCGCGCCGAGCCGATCATCGCCGCGAGATCACCGCGGAAGTCGCGCGGATGGCGCACGTTGGTGACGATCATCTCCATGACGTCGCGGCGGAGCTCGCCGCGGTCGTAGAGGCGCAGCGGCGTGATGCGGATGCCTTCCTGCCAGATCTCGGTGGCGCCGGCGTTGTAGGCGCCGTGCGTGGCGCCGCCGATGTCGCTCTGATGCGCGCGGTTGATCGACCAGAAGACCGGCTTCTCGCCATCGAAGACCGGCACGAAGGCGGTGAGATCGGGGAGGTGATTGCCGCCGTGATAGGGATCGTTGAGCAGGAAGACATCGCCGGGCCGGATCTCGCCGGCGAAGAAATCGCGCACCGAGCGCGCCGCCCAGGGCAGCGCGCCGACATGGATCGGCACGTGCTCCGCCTGGGCGATGAGGCGCCCGTCGAGATCGCAGATGCCGGTGGAGAAGTCGCGGCTGGAGTTGAGGATCTGCGAGTAGGAGGTGCGCAGCATCGCCTCGCCCATCTCCTCGACGATGGCGAGCAGCCGATGCTGGATGACCGAGATGGTGATGGGATCGACGGTTGCCACGCTGGCGCCTCCGCAATTGCTCGCAGTTTTGTGCCACGCAGATGACAGCCGGGCAAGCTGCTGAAAAAAGCGGACGCGCGCCCGGAAATCAGTCATCGCCCGCGTCGAAACGACGCGGAATACAGCCGAATCGAGAGCGGTTTCACTTGAACCGTCACACCCACGCGATATCCTGTTGTGCACTGCCGCATAGAGGAGAGCGCGTGGGGAAGATCGCGGCCGTCACCAACCTGAAAGGTGGAACCGGCAAGAGCACGATCGCGGTCAATCTGGCCTGCGAGCTCGCCGCCGGCGGCGACACGGTCGTTCTCGTGGACGCGGACGAGCAGGGCACCGCGAGCTACTGGCTCGGACACGGCACCTTTCCGATCTCGCTGCGCACCGCCCTGGTCGGCGACGACATGCAGTATTGGGCGGACGAGATGATGCGGCTCGACGCCGACTACGTGGTGATCGACGCGCCGCCGCAGCTCGGCGAGGCGACCCAGGCGATCATCGGCATCGCCGATGTGATCCTGGTGCCGGCGCTCGCCTCCTCCGCCGACATCATGGCCACCGGCAAGGCGCTGAAGCTGGTGCGCGCCGCCCGCGAGCAGCGCCCGGACAGCGGCCCGAAGGCGCTGCTGGTGCCGAGCCGCGTCGACCGCCGCACCGCGTCGGGCAAGGAGATCGAGGCGGTGCTGCAAGAATTCGGCGAGCCGGTGGCGCCGCAGGTGCGCCAGCGCGCCGCCTTCGTCGACAGTTTTTCCGCCGGTCAGTGGATCGGCAAATACGCCAAGAACAGCGACGCCCACTCGGATATACAAGCACTCGCCGCAGTCGTCAGAAGGATGCTCCGCAATGGCCAAGCGACCTAGCTTGCTCAATGCCGGCCGAGAGGCCGCCGCCGCAACCCGCTCGGAGCCGCAGGAGGTGCCGACGCTGCCGACGAAATCGCCGCCGGCCGCCAAGGTGACGGTGCGGCCGCCGGCGAGGAAGCAGCGCCGCTACGCCGCGAGCCAGGCCGCGACCACCATCACCGTGGCGCCGCTGGAAGCGCCGACGCCCGTCCGCGCGACCAGCGCCTCGAAGGCGGTGACGCCGGCAGTGGCGCAAGAGCCCGAGAGCTCGGCCTTCGGCTGGAGCTTCCGCATCGATCCCGCCGGCGGCACCAGCCTGGTCACCACGGTGAACTCGGCGCTGATGGGCGAGGCCGGCGCCCTCTACCGGGAAATGATGAGCTTCGCCGATGCGCGGCTCCGCCACGCGGTCGCCACCGCCGAGGCGCTCGGCCGCTGCGCGAGCCCGGCGGAGGCGCTTCAGGCCCAGGCGGACTACGCCGTCGCCACGGCCACGGAGTATGCGGCGCAGTCGATGAAGCTCTTCGACATGACCACGGCCTTCGCGCGCCGAGGCTGGGCCTCGTTCTGGTCGGGGGCGCGGCGGGATAACGGCTGAAGGCCGAGGAATAATCGTCCCTCTCCGCCGCAATAGCGGGGAGAGGGTTGAGCAGCTCACGCTCTATTGGCGAGGCTGTTGAGGACGCGGCGCTGGAACTCGTGCGTCGTCACCTCGTGGTAGGGTGAGAAGCGGCCGTCGTGATAGCCGGGAGAATGGCGGCCGATCTGCATGCCCTGAACCACGTCCATGTCCTCGCGGTTGGTCTTGGTCCAGAACTCCACCACCCGCGCCCGTGAGGACGCCAGCGGCGCGGCGACGCCCTCCTCGCCGACGAAGTAGAAGTGGAAGGTCTCCTTCGTGCGCTCGGGCGAGAGCGGGTCGATGCCGAAGACGAAGAGATAATCCGGATGGATGCCGAGCATGAGGTTCGGCAGCAGGGTCGGATATTCGGCGACGAGCTGCTGCTCGGCGGTAAGTCCGGGAAAACGCGGCAGATCGCCGTGACCGGCCGCCTTCGGGCTGTAGGCGCGGCTCCCCTGCCCGAGATAGGCATCCTCCACCATGGAGTAGTGGTCCTCCATCTTGGAGGCGGCATTCAGCATCGGATGCGCGAAAGGCAGGTGATAGCTCTCGAGGAAGTTCTCGATCGCAAGCTTCCAGTTGGCGGCGAGGTCGAACTGGGCGGAGGCGCCATGGCGGAGCCGCGAGAAATCGTAATGCGCCCAGCGCTTGGCGAGCGGCGCCAGGTGCTCGCCGAGCGGCGGCGCCTTGCCGGAGACGTTGACGAAGACGAGGTCGTTCCAGACCTCGGCCCGGACCGGCTCCAGCCCCATCTTGCCGCGGTCGATGCAGGGGGTCTCGTGATTGCCGGGGCCGCCGAAGAACGGCGTCATCATGAGCGCGCCGTCGAGCCCGTAGGTCCAGGAGTGGTAGCGGCAGACCAGGCGCGGCCGCTTCTTCTGCGCCTCGGCGACCAGCTGCACGCCGCGATGGCGGCAGACATTGTGGAAGACCTTGATCGCGCCCTTCTGGTCCCGCAGCACCAGGAGCGGCAGGCCCGCCAGCGTCACCGGCAGCAGGTCGCCCGCATCGGGAACCTGCGCTCCCACCGCCGCGAAGGCCCAACTGTCGAAGAAGATCGCCTTGCGCTCGGCGTCCAGGATCTCCGGCGCCGTATAGGCGGCGTTCGGCAGGCAGACGGCGTCCTGGGTGGGGCGGTTGATCGCCGCCACCGCGGTCGGGGAAAGAATCTCGGCAATGACACTCACGAGTAAGCCTCCTTCGAGCAGGCGCCCTGACATCCCATCATACCGGAGCGGCCTCGGACTCGCGAGGCAGGCCCGCTGCCTCCGGCCAGCGCAGCAGCGCCGCCTGGCCCTCGCTGGTGAGGGCATAGACGCCGCGCTCGACCCGGACGAACCAGCCATAGACGTTGTGCAGCAGGATCTTGGGCGCGTCCGGCACCGCCACCCGCACCTCGCGGGTGCGGCGCGGACCGGCCAGCAGGGCGGCGGCGCAGGCGAGCGCCTGCTGGCGGTAGGCGGTCATGATGGGCGCGCGGGTGCTGCCGCCATGGGTGGGGTCGCCGCGGCGCCGGCGGTGCTCCTCCACCAGGCGGGAGCGCCGCTTGTTGTCGCGCCGCGGGCGCCAGGGCACGGGCTCGACGAAGATCTCCACCTGCCCCCGCGCCAGCACGCCCAGGAGGCCGAATCCCAGGAGCCGGCAGAGCTTGCGCACCCGGGGATCCCGCTCGCGGCCGCGCGTCGAGGCCTTGACCGCGAGCCAGACCTCGTCGCAGGCGGCGGTGCGGTCGACGCCCTGCAGCACCAGCTCCAGATTGAATTTGAGCTTAAGCTCGCCGATCACCACCAGCGGCGGCTCGCCGGACCTGACCGCCACCACGTCGCAGCCGCCGATCTCGCCCTTCACCTCGTAGCCGAGCTTCTCGAGGAAGCGCTTCACCGGCCGATAGAGCGTCGTCTCCACGCGCGCCAAACTCCTGATCGCCGCGCGAGCATGCCTCTCGCCGAACGCGCGAGCAAGAAGCTGTTGCACCGGCGCGGCGCGCGCCTATCTTGATGGCGGCAAACCCTCGACACCTCTGCAACATGAGGAGAAGAGATGCGCTACGTCTGCGACGCGCCCGGCGACCGCACCTGGTTCCGACTCGAGACCGAGCCGGAGGCCAGCCGCGAATCCGCCGAGATGCAGCACGCCGTCGAGAAATATTTCCGCCGCGAGCGCGAGCAGGCGGTCAGAGGCTTCCAGCCGCCCTCGCGGGTCTTCATCGAGCAGGAGATCGGGCTCAAGGCCCATCTCGACCGCGAGATGCCGATGTTCCTGACCTTGCGCAACGGCGAGGGCAAGGGGCTGGTGACCGCCATGCTGCCGCCGGGCGCCCGCGACGACAAATCCTTCAAGATCGTGATCGTCGCCCCCGGCAACAGCGATCCCTACCCCGAGCACGGCGACGCCATCCGGGCGCTGGGCACCCATCTCGGCATCGAGTTGGAGCGGTCGCGCTGCTACCCCTACCTGCGGGGGTAGGCGCTCGCCTCAGTCGTTGCTGACCGCCGGCTTCGGCTCGCCCGCGGGCGCCGCCTGGCGCCGGCCTGTGCGTTCGCGCAGCCACTGGAACACCACGTAGAGCATGGGGATTACGAAAATCCCCAGCACCGACGCAGCGAGCATGCCGCCGAAGACCGGGGTGCCGACGGCGCGGCGGCTGATGGCGCCGGCGCCGTGGGCGATCACCAGCGGCAGCAATCCCAGGATGAAGGCGAAGCTCGTCATCATCACCGGGCGGAACCGGAGCCGCGCCCCCTCGATGCCAGCCTCGGCGATGCCCTTGCCCTGGCGGCGCTGGTCGACCGCGAACTCGACGATCAGGATGCCGTTCTTGGCGGCGAGCGCGATCAGCACGACGAGGCCGATCTGCGCATAGACGTCGAAGCTCAGATGCGCGATCCAGACCGCGGCGATGGCGCCGAGGCCGCCGACGCTCACCGATAGCAGCACCGGGATCGGGATGTTCCAGCTCTCGTAGAGCGCCACCAGGAAGAGGTAGGCGAAGAGGATCGCCAGGGAGAGCACGATCGGCGTCTGGCCGCCGGCGGCGCGCTCCTGCAGCGCGGTGCCGGTCCATTCGAAGCTGTAGCCCGCCGGCAGCGTCGACGCCGAGAGCCGCTCCATCGCGCCCAGCGCCTGGCCGGAGCTGTAGCCGGGCTTCGGCGCGCCGTTGATGATGGCGGCGCGGAAGCCGTTGTAGCGCACGATCGCCTGCGAGCCCTGCACCAGCTGCGCCTGCGCCAGCGCCCGCATCGGCACCATGGCGCCCTGGCCGTTGCGCACATAGATGCGATAGATGTCGTCGATCGATTTCCGGTACGGCGTCTCGGCCTGCACGTTGACCTGCCAGGTGCGGCCGAACAGGTTGAAGTCGTTGACGTAGTAGCCGCCCAGCGTCGACTGCAGGGCGTTGAAGATATCGTCGATCTTGACCCCCAGCACCTGGGCCTTGTCGCGATCGATGTTGAGATAGACCTGCGGCGTATCGGCGGCGAAGGTGGAGAAGACGCCGCCGAGCTCGGGCTGCTGGTTGGCCGCTACCAGCATGCCGCGCATGGTGGCGGCGAGGTCGGCGGTCGACTGGCCCTGCAGCGCCTCCAGCGCGTACTGGAAGCCGCCGGTGCTGCCGAGGCCGAGGATCGGCGGCAGGTTGAAGGGAAAGACGATGGCGCCCTGGATCGAGGCGAGCTCCGGCCGAAGCCGGGCGATGATCGCGCTCGCGCCCTCGGCGGGATCGGTGCGCTGCTCGTAGGGCTTGAGGCGGATGACGAAGAAGGCCTGGTTCGAGGCGGCGATGCCGTCGATGAAGTCGAAGCCCACCACCGACAGCACGCCCTCGACCCCGGGAATCGGCCGGATGATGGTCTCGACGCGCTCCGCCACCGCCTGGGTGCGGTTGACAGAGGCGCCCTCGGGGAGCCGCATGGCGGCGAAGAAGGCGCCCTGATCCTCCTCCGGCAGGAAGCTCTGGGGGATCTGCGAGAAGAGCCCGCCCGCGCCGGCGAAGACCAGGATCACCGCGACCAGGCCCATCGCCGCCACCAGCACCAGCCGGCGCACGACCGCCACATAACCGTCGCGCACCCGGTCGATGCCGCGCAGCACGTAGCGCATCGGGCCGCGATTGCTCTGGCCGCGCTTCAACAGCACCGAGCAGAGCGCCGGGCTCAGGGTCAGCGCGTTCAGCGCCGAGATCAGCATGGAGACCGAGACGGCGACGGCGAACTGCCGGAAGAGCTGGCCGCTGATGCCGGGGATGAACGCCACCGGCACGAAGACCGAGAGCAGCACCAGGGTGATGGCGATGATGGGCGCGGTGATCTCCCCCATCGCCTTCTTGGTCGCCTCGGGGATGGAGAGGTGCGGCTCGTCCTCGATCACCCGCTCGACGTTCTCGATCACCACGATCGCATCATCGACGACGATGCCGATCGCCAGCACGAGGGCCAGCAGAGACACCGTGTTGGCGGAGTAGCCGATCGCCAGCATCACCGCGAAGGCGCCGATGATGGAGACCGGCACCGCGATCAGCGGAATG
>DATKPX010000234.1:0-2645 GCA_035523855.1 Allostellaceae bacterium | reverse complement strand
CCGCGCTGCATTACCAGGGCTCGAACTTGCAGGCGGTGCTCGCCGATCTGGAAAAGCGCATGCGCGCCGCCGCCGCCGATCTCGAATTCGAGGAGGCGGCGCGGCTGCGCGACGAGATCCGCCGCCTCGAGCAGGCGGAGCTGGAGATCTCCACCACCTCCGTCCCCGGCACGCGGCAGATGGTCCGCGGCCGCTCCACCTCCGGCCGCGCCGGCGTCTCCGCCCGCGACGTGGCGCGCGCCAAGGCCCGCTCCAAGCGACGCCGCGGCCCGTGAAGGTCTCCGGGCGCATTCCGCGCACCGCGCTGGTCACCGGCGGCGGCAAGCGCATCGGCCGGGCGATCGCGCTGGCGCTCGCCGCGGACGGCTGGGCGGTCGGGGTGCATTACGGCCGCTCCCGGGACGAGGCCGAGAGCGTGGCGCGCGAGATCGCCGCCAAGGGCGGCCGCGCGGTGGCGCTCGCCGCCGATCTCCGCGCGGAGGCCGAGGTGACGGCGCTGCTGCCGCGCGTCGCGGAGGCGCTCGGCCCGGTCGGCTGCCTCGTCAACTCCGCGGCGGCGTTCGAGAACGACACCGTCCTCGGCGCCACCCGGGAGAGCTGGGACCGGCATCTGGAGACCAATCTCCGCGCCCCCTTCGTGCTGATCCAGGAATTCGCCCGCGCGCTGCCGGCGGCAGCCGAAGGGGCGGTGATCAATCTGCTGGACCAGCGGGTCTGGAGCCTCACCCCCTATTTCATCTCCTACACGGTGGCGAAATCGGCGCTCTGGACGCTGACCCAGAGCCTCGCCCTGGCGCTGGCGCCGCGCATCCGGGTCAACGGCATCGGGCCCGGCCCGACCCTGCCAAGCCCGCGCCAGAGCGAGGAGCAGTTCCGCCGGCAATGGGAGGCGATGCCCCTCAGGCGGCCGACCAGCCCGGAGGAGATCGCCGACGCCGTGCGCTTCATCCTGGCCGCCGCCGCCATGACCGGCCAGATGATCGCCCTCGACGGCGGACAGCACCTCGGCTGGGCGCAGCCGGCGCGGCCGCCGGCCTTTGAGGAGTAGCGGTGGAGATGGGCAAAGCGCTGCGAAACCGCGGCGTCGCGGCCCCGCCTGACGCGGAAATCTGCGCGCTACCGCATGTTCCGCGCCGCTGTCGCGGAAAAGCCGCAGAAAACCGGGCCTCGCAGGGGGAAGTTGTTCACATGGCCGCTGGCGGGATGGTTACCGACACGCCACTGTCGTAAATTTCCGAATTGTTGCTGGTCGTTTACGCTTGACAATGAAAAATAACATTCCGATCAGTGGCTTGGAAAAATCGCCTATTTTTTGTGCAGCTGTGACGAAATCAAGGTTTACCGCCGAAGGCACCCTGACGCCGGGTCCTTTTCAACAAAGTTGTCCACAGGCTTCGTGGATAGACCGCGGGAGCGGGCGGGATTCCGGGCTTTTCGGCGCCGTCCGTGAGACCCTGCCCGGCGCGGAAGAGCGGCGGCGGCGCCGAGGATTAGACCGGAGATGAGCGAGATTCTAGACCAGGAATCGGCGGAGGCGGAGCGGCCCAAGGGCGGCTCCCTCGCCCATGGGATCGAGGTGATCCGCGCCGCGCTCAGGACACTGCCGGCGAGCCCCGGCGTCTACCGCATGCTGAACCGGCGCGGCGACGCGGTCTATGTGGGGAAGGCGCGCAACCTCAAGGCCCGGGTCGGCAACTACGCCAATATCGGCAACCTCTCGATCCGCCTGCAGCGCATGGTGGCGGAGACCAACTCCCTCGAGGTGGTGGTGACCCACACCGAGGTCGAGGCGCTGCTGCTGGAGAACAACCTGATCAAGCGGCTGATGCCGCGCTACAACGTCCTGCTGCGCGACGACAAGTCGTTTCCCTATATTCACGTCACCAGCGACCACGACTTCCCGCAGCTCGCCAAGTATCGCGGCGCGCGCGGCGAGCCCGGCGAGTTCTACGGCCCCTTCGCCTCGGCGGGCGCGGTGGCGCGCACCCTGGTGGCCTTGCAGCGCGCCTTCCTGCTGCGCTCCTGCAGCAACAGCGTGTTCGAGAGCCGCACCCGCCCCTGCCTCCTGTTCCAGATCAAGCGCTGCAGCGCCCCCTGCGTCGGCCGCATCGACAAGGAGGCCTATGGAAGGCTGGTGGAGGAGGCGCGCAACTTCCTGAAAGGCCGCAGCCACCAGGTGCAGCAGCGCCTCGCCGAGCGCATGCAGGAGCTGTCGCAGGAGCTCGATTTCGAGGCCGCCGCGGTGCTGCGCGACCGCATCCGCGCGCTCTCCCACGTGCAGGGGCATCAGGACATCGCGGTCGATGGCGTGACCGACGCCGACGTCATCGCCGCGCATCAGGCCGGCGGCCATACCTGCATCCAGGTATTCTTCTTCCGCGGCGGGCAGAACTGGGGCAACCGCGCCTACTTCCCGAGCCACGACAAGCAGCTCCCGGTCGAGGAGGTGCTGGCGAGCTTCCTCGGCCAGTTCTACGACAACAAGCCGCCGCCCAAATGCATCCTGCTGAGCCAGGCGCCCGCCGACGCGGAGCTCTTGACCGAGGCGCTCGCCGTGCGCGCCGGCGCCCGCGTCGAGCTCCTGGTTCCCCAGCGCGGCGACAAGCGCAAGCTGGTCGAGCACGCGGTGGTGAACGCGCGCGAGG
>DATKPX010000233.1:0-12304 GCA_035523855.1 Allostellaceae bacterium | reverse complement strand
TTCTCCAGGCTGCCGCCATAATCGTCCTCGCGCTGATTGGTCATCGGCGACCAGAACTGGTCCGGCAGGTGGCCGTAGCATTCGATCTCGAAGCCGTCGAGGCCGCCGACCTTGCAGCGCTCGGCGGCATCGGCGTAGTGGCGGAGGATGCGGGCGATGTCCCAATCCTCCACCGCCTTCGGGAAACCGCGATGCGCCGGCTCGCGGATCGGCGACGGTGCCAGCACCGGGAACCAGTCGTCCTTGCTCCAGACCGTGCGGCGGCCCAGATGGGTGAGCTGGATCATGACCGCAGCACCCTGCTCGTGCACCTCGTCGGCCAGCCGCCTGAACCACGGCACCACCTCGTCCTTGTAGGCGAGGATGTTGCCGAAGACCGCGGGGCTGTCCGGCGAGACCACGGCGGAGCCGCCGATCATGGTGAGCGCGATGCCGCCCTTCGCCTTCTCCACGTGGTAGAGGCGGTAGCGGTCCTTCGGCATGCCGTCCTCGGTATAGGCCGGCTCATGCGCGGTCGACATGAAACGGTTGCGCAGCCGCAGATGCTTCAACCGGAATTCTTGTAAGAGCGGATCGCTCGCGGCCACGGCCCTATTCCCTATGCGCCCCACGCTCCCGCGATCTTAGCCCAATGAACGCGCCTGCCCAGCAGGAGATTCAGCGCCGCGCGCGGGCGAGGACGCGATCGACGACGGCGCCCGCCTCGCCGAGATAGTTGGCGGGGTCGAGGACGCGGGCGAGCGCGGCGTCGTCGAGATGCTTGCGGATGTCAGGCGTCTGCTTCAGCACCTCGGCGAAAGGGCGGCGCGTTTTTGCCGCCTTCGTCGCAGCCTCGGTCACCTGATGGTGCGCTGCATCACGGCCGATCTTTTCCGCCAGCGCCATCATCACCGCCTCGGAGAGGATGAGGCCCTCGGTGAGGCCGAGGTTGGCGCGCATCCTCGCCACATCCACCTCGATCCCGGCGGCGAGCGGCACCGAATGGGCGAGGGCGCCGGCAGTGAGCAGGAACATCTGCGGCAGCGCGAGCTGCTCGCTCTGCCAGGCGCCGCTGGCGCGCTCCTGGTCCTGGGCCATGGCGATGAAGAGCAGCGGCAGCAGCCCGTGAACACCGCGCGCCGCCGCGACGATATAGGTGCTGGCGATGGGATTGCGCTTCTGCGGCATGGTGCTGGAGCCGCCGCGGCCGGCCTCGGCGGGCTCCGCCACCTCGCCGACCTCCGTCTCGGCCAGCAGGATCACGTCGGCGGCGAGCTTGGCGAGGCTGCCGGCGACGAGGCCGAGGAAGCTGCCGGTCTCGGCGATGGCGTCGCGCGCCACGTGCCAGGGTGCCTCCGGTGCCGCGAGGCCGAGCTCCTCGGCGAGCGCCACCGTCACCGCGCGGCCCTTGTCGCCCAGCGAGGCCAGCGTGCCGACCGCGCCGCCGAACTGCGCCCTAAGGATGCGTGGCCGGAGTTCCTTGAGGCGGTCGAGATGATCGAGAAACGGCGCGAGCCAGACCGCGCATTTGTAGCCGAAGGTGACGGGCAGGGCCTGCTGCAGGAAGCTGCGCCCGGCCATGACGGTGTCGCGATGCTTCCGCGCCTGCTTGGCGAGCGCCGCGACGAGGGCGCGAAGATCCTTCTCGATGAGCGCCAGCCCGTCGCGGATCTGCAGCACCAGCGCGGTGTCGACGATGTCCTGGGTGGTGGCGCCCCAATGCACGTATTTTGCCGCCTCACCGCCCGCCGCCTTGCCGAGCGACTTAGCGAGGGCCGCGGCCGGATACCCCGCGAGCCGCGCGCCGGCGGCCACCGCGGCGAAATCGATCCGGTCGAGCCGCGCCGATTTGGCGATCGCCGCCGCCGCCGCGGCGGGAATGATGCCGAGCCGCGCCTCCACCCGCGCCAGCGCCGCCTCGACGTCGAGCATCCGCTGCAGCAGCGCGGTGTCCGCGAAGACGCCGCGCATCTCCTCGCTGCCGTAGAGGCCGCCGAAGATCTCGGAGTCCGCGGGATTGACGGTCATGCGGGAACGCTACGCCGAAACAGCCCCTCTCCGCCGCGATAGCGGGGGAGAGGGAGGGGCCCATGGCGCAGCAATGGGAGGGTGAGGTGGGGCGGTGACGGCTGAGAGTTCGCCCGATCGGAGTTTCATTCTGCCAGTTCCCCGCCCCACCTCGCCCGGGCGGTGCTTCGCACCGTCCACCCTCTCCCCCGCAAATCGCGGCGGAGAGGGTTAGTATAGGCTACACATCGAAGAACACCGTCTCGCCCTTGCCCTGCAGCACGATGTCGAAGCGGTAGAGCTTCACCGCGCCGTCGGCGCCATCAGCCGCGCCGAGCAGCGTCTGGCGGCGCGCCGCATCCTCGATCGAGCCCAGCACCGGGTCCGACTTGTTGAGGGGATCCTCCGGGAAATAGAGCCGCGTCGTCACGTGCTTCAGCAAGCCGCGGGCGAAGACGCGGACGGCGATGTGTGGCGCCTGCAGGGTGTTGCCGCGGCCCGGCACTGCGCCCGGGCGGATGGTGAGGAAGTGATACTTCCCCTCCTTGTCGGTGGAGCAGCGACCGAAGCCGCGGAAATGCGGATCGAGCGGTTTCGCCTGGCGGTCCTCGGCGTGCGCGTAGCGGCCGGCGGCGTTTGCCTGCCAGATCTCCAGGAACGCGTCCGGCACCGGCGCGTGGTCGCCGTCGAAGACCCGGCCCTCGATGCGGATTTTCTCCCCCGTGGCCTTGCCGCCGCCGGTGAGGTCCGCCCATTCCGGCCGGTCGAGGCCGAACTTGAAGAACGGGCCCGCGGTCTGCGACGGCGTCGGGATGAGCCGCATCTCAGATCCCCGTCGGGGTCTGGAGGCGGCCCCGGAGCACGATGTCGAAGCGATAGCCCAGCGCCCATTCGGCGACGCTGAGCGTCGGATCATAGGCGGAGATCATCCGGTTGCGCGCCGCCTCCTCGGGAATGCTGAGGAAGATCGGGTCGAACGGCATCAGCGGGTCGCCGGGAAAATACATCTGGGTGATGACGCGGCTGGCGAAGCCCGGCCCGAACACCGAGAAATGGATGTGCTGCGAGCGCCAGGCGTTATGGGTGTTCCGCCAGGGATAGGCCCCCGGCACGATGGTGACGAATTTGTAGTCGCCATCGTCGTTGGTGACCACATGGCCCGCGCCGGTGAAGTTGGGATCGAGCGGCGCGTCGTGCTGATCCATCTCGTGCAGGTAGCGGCCGGCGGAATTCGCCTGCCAGAGCTCCACCAGCGTCTTCGGCACCGGCCGGCCGTGCTCGTCGAGGATGCGGCCGGCGACGATCATGCGCGCGCCGATCGGCTCGCTCTTGCCCTGCCGCGTGAGGTCGGTCTTGTCCGGCCCCGCCCAGCCGTCGGCGAAGCCAGGCCCGGTCACCTCCGTCAGCGTGTGCTCCAGCCGCACCAGCGGCTTCGCCGGCGCGCGCTTCACCGTGCTGCCGTAGTTGGGATCGAGATAGGGCGGATCCTCGCCCGCCCGCCCGCGCTCGTAGCCGATGACGTCGCTCATGGCCGTGCCTCCTTGTCCATCTCCGCCAGCACCTCCTGCGCGTGATGGAAGGCGCTGTTGGCGGCGGGAACGCCGGCATAGACCGCCACCTGCATCAGGATCTCCTTGATCTCGTCGCGCGTCACGCCGGTATTGGCGGTGGCGCGGATGTGCAGCTTGAGCTCGTCGGTGCGCCCGAGCGCCGCCAGCATGCCGATGGTGAGGATGCTGCGCGCCTTGCGGTCGAGCCCCGGCCGGGTCCAGATGGCGCCCCAGGCATATTCGGTGATGAAGCTCTGGAATTCCTCGGTGAAGGGCGTGATGCGGCTCTTGGCGCGCTCCACATGGGCCTTGCCCAGCACCGCCGTCCGCACCTCCATGCCGCGCTCGTAGAGCTTCGCCATCAGGCTCATGCCCCGCCTCCTCCCGGTTCGTCTTGCCGCTCATCTTATCGCCCGATCACCCCAGCGCAAATCCACCTCCGCCCCGGCGCGGCGCCACGCCGCACCTCTCTCGCAGGCGCGAAAGCCCGACATCCCCCAGGGCTTGATCGGCCGGCGCGAGGGTGGTCTCATGCCGGCGGCGGGTTCGGCCCAGGAGGCGAGAATGCGAACGGAATCAGCGCGCAGCAGCGGAACGGGGCAGCATGGCCCGAGCGTCACGCCGCTGCCGGCGGCGCTCGGCGCCGAGATCGGCGGCGTCGATCTGGCGGACCTCACCGATGCGGAATTCGCCGTCATCGCCGGCGCGCTCGACCGCTATTCCGGACTCCTCATCCGCGGCCAGACGCTCAGCGACCAGGCGCTGGTGGCATTCAGCGCCCGCTTCGGCAAGCTCGACCACGCGCCGGTGCAGGAGAACGGCCAGACCTTCGTGCCGGGAATGCCCGAGGTCTATGTGGTCTCCAACATCCTCGACGAGAAGGGCAGGCCGATCGGCAGCCTCGGCGCCGGCGAGGCGATCTGGCACACCGACATGTCCTATCTCGCGAACCCGCCGGACGCCTCGCTGCTCTACGCGATCGAGGTGCCGCCCAGCGGCGGCGACACCTGGCTCCTGAGCATGAACGAGGCGTGCCGCACCCTGCCGACGGAGCTGCGCAAGGCGGTCAGGGGCAAGCGCCTCAAGCACGACGGCACCTACAATTCCGGGGGATATCTCCGCGCCGGCGTCACCGCCTCGGACGATCCCCGCAGCTCGGTGGGCGCCCTGCATCCGATCATCTGCGCCCATCCGCGCACCGGCACGCCGACGCTCTATCTCGGCCGCCGCCGCAACGCCTACATCATGGATCTGCCGCTCGAGGAGTCCGAGGCGCTGCTCGACGCGCTCTGGGCGCACGCCACCAAGCCGGAATTCGCCTACGCCCACCGCTGGCGCGTCGGCGACGTGCTGCTGTGGGACAACCGCTCCACCATGCACCGCCGGGATCCCTTCGACGCGAACTCGCGCCGCCTGATGCATCGGACGCAGATGGCGGGGAAAGCAGCGCCGGTGGCGGCGGAGTAGGTCTAGGCCTTCAGCCGCTCGTTCTGGGGATCATAGAGCGGCTCGCGGCCCACGATGGCGGCGCAGCGCTTGCCGAGAACCTCCACCTCCAGCCGCCGGCCCTCGACAGCGAGATCGCTCCTCACATAGGCGAGCGCGATCGGCTTGCCGATGCGGAAGCCGTAGCCGCCCGAGGTCACCAGGCCGACGCGCGTCTCGCCATCGAAGACGGTGGAATAGGCGGGCGCATCCGCCTCCGTCTCGCCCAGGATGAGCGGCACGAAGCGCTCGGCCGGCCCGCGTTCCCGCTCGGCGAGCAGGGCGGCGCGGCCGGGGAAATCGGGCTTGTCGAATTTGACGAAGCGGCCGAGTCCCGCTGCCAGCGCCGACCACTCGGTGCTGAGATCCTGCTTCCAGCCGCGATAGCATTTCTCCAGGCGCAGGCAGTCGATGGCATAGAGGCCGAAATCGGCGATGCCGTGCTCGGCGCCGGCCTCCCAGATTTTCTCGTACACCTCGGCGAGCCGCGCCATCGGCACATGCAGCTCCCAGCCGAGCTCGCCCACATAGTTGACGCGGATCGCGGTGACCTTGACGCCGCCGATGTCGGTCCGCTGCCAGGCGAGCCAGGGAAATTTCTGGCTGTCGAGATCGGTGTCCGTGAGCGCGCAGAGCACGACGCGCGACTTCGGCCCCGCCACCACCAGCGTGCTCATCGTCTCGGTCACGTTCTCGATGGTGACGCTCGCCGGCGGCCGATGCTGCAGCAGCAGGTCGCGGTCATGCCACTCGGCGCTGCTGGCGGTGAGCAGCCAGAAATGATCGGGCGCGAGGCGCGTCACCGTCATCTCGGATTTGACGCCGCCCTTCTCGGTCAGCACATAGGCGAGCGAGACACGGCCCGCTTTCGGCAGCGCACCGGCGATCAGACCGTCGAGCCACTGGGCGGCGCCCGCTCCCCGCAGCTCGAAGCGGGAGAAGCCCGGCAGATCGCAGACGCCGACCCGCTCCGCCACGGCGCGGCATTCCTCGCCCACCTCTGGGAGCCATGCAGGCCGCTGGAGGGTGAGAGGCGACGCATCCGCCTGGCGCGGGAAGCGCACCGCCCGCTCCCAGCCATTGCGCGCGCCGAACAGGGCGCCCTTCGCCCGCAGCGCGGGATAGAGCGGCGAGGTCTTCGCCGGCCGCCCGGCCGGGCGCTCCTCGAAGGGAAATCCCACCGCGTATTCGTTCTGATAAAGCTCGACCGCCTTCGCCACCACATAGGGCTTGCTGACGAAGCCGGTGTAGCGGCGGGGATCGCAGGACCAGAGGTCCCATTCCGGCTCGCCTTCCGTCACCCAGTCCGCCAGCGCCTTGCCGGCGCCGCCAGCCTGCACGATGCCGAAGGAGAAGACGCAGGCCTCGAAGAAATTCCTGAGGCCGGGCGCCGGGCCGATCAGCGGATTGCCGTCGGGCGTGTAGGGGATCGGGCCGTTGATCACCTTCTTGATGCCGACCGAGCCCAGGATCGGCACCCGGACGCAGGCGTGGCCGATCTGCTTCTCGAGGCGATCGAGATCGTCGGGAAAGAGCTGGAAGGAGAAATCCGCGGGCCGGTCACCCTGGACCCAATGGGCCGTCGCCTGCCACTCGTAGGGACCGAGCAGCAGCCCCTTGCCCTCCTGGCGCAGGTAGTAGCTGTCGTCGGGATCGCGCAGCAGCGGCAGTTTTTCGCGCCGCGCCGCCAGCTCCGGCACCTCCTCGGTGACGAGATACTGGTGCGATAGGGCGACGTTCGGGATCTCGCGGCCGACCGTGGCGCCGATCTCGTCGGCGCGGTAGCCGGCCGCATTCACCACCACTTCCGCAATGATCGAACCCTCTGCCGTCTCGACCCGCCACTCGCCGCCGGGAAGCTGCGAGAGGCCGGTCACCGGACAGAAGCGGAAGATCCGGGCGCCCGCATCCCGCGCCGCCTTGGCGAAGGCCTGCGTCAGCTGCGCCGGATCGATGTCGCCGTCATAGGGATCCCATTGCGCGCCGCTGAGGCCGTCGAGCTCGACGAAGGGATAGCGGTCGCGGATCTCGTTCGGCCCCAGCATCTCGAACGCGATGCCCTGGTGCCGCGCCATGCCGGTGATGTGGCGGAACTCGTCCAGCCGCTCGCGGCCATGGGCGAGGCGGATGGCGCCGGTGACGTGATAGTTAATGGGGTAATCCGCCTCTTCCGCAAGGCGCGCATAGAGCTCGGTAGAGTAGCGCTGCAGCTTGATGAGGCCCCAGCTGCCGGAGAAATTCGGGCAGTTGCCGGCGGCGTGCCAGGTGGAGCCGGAGGTGAGCTCGTTCTTCTCCAGCAGCACCGCGTCGCTCCAGCCGCGCTTCGCCAGGTGATAGAGCGCGCTGCAGCCGACGGCGCCGCCGCCGATGATGACGACGCGGGCGTGGGTGGGGAGGGTTGTCATCGGGGGGTGGCGCGAGCTCGCCGCACTAGGACTTCACCCGCTCGCTCTTCGGATCATAAAGCGCGCCCAGCACGGCGCGCGCCGGCACGCGGTCGCCGGCGATCTCGATCTCGAAGCGGCCGGAGGTGACGTAGCTGTCGGGCACCACGCGGCCCTCGTCGGCGACATAGCCGAGGCCGATCGCGGCGCCGACGGTGTGGCCGTACATGCCCGAGGTGATGCGGCCGACGAGGCGCCCGTCCCGCCAGATCGGCTCGTTGTGATAGAGCATGCGGCGCGGGTCATCGAGGGCGAAGGTGACGAGTCGGCGCGTGAGGCCCTTCTCCTGCTGCCGCAGCAGCGCGTCGCGACCGATGAAATCGGGTTTCTTCCAGCCCACCGCGAAACCGAGGCCGGCCTCCAGCGGCGTGTCCTCCTCGGTGATGTCGTGGCCCCAGTGGCGATAGGCCTTCTCGATCCGGAGCGAGTTGAGGGCGTGATAGCCCGCGTGGCGCAACCCGAAACGCGCGCCCTCCGCCACCAGCGCGTCATAGACGCCGGGCGCGAACTCGGTCGGAACGTAGAGCTCCCAGCCAAGCTCGCCCACATAGGTGATGCGGGTGGCGCGGACGCGGGCATAGGCGAGGTCGATCTCCCGCGAACTCGCGAAGGGAAAGGCGGCGTTGGAGAAATCGTCCGGCGTCAGCGCCTGCAGCAGCTCGCGCGAGCGCGGTCCCATCAGGCTCAGCACCGCATAGGCCGAGGTCACATCGACGGCGGCAACGCGCGCCTCGGACGGAATGTGCCGGCGCAACCAGGCGAGATCGCGGGTCTGGCTCGCGGCGCTGGTGACGATGAGGAAGCGGTCCGCGCTCTCCCGCGTCACCGTCAGGTCCGCCTCGATGCCGCCGCGCTCATTGAGCCATTGCGTGTAGACGACGCGGCCGGGCGAGACCGCCATGCTGGCGGCGGAGATGCGGTCGATCACCCGTTCCGCGTCCGGCCCCTCCAGCACGTATTTCGCGAAAGAGGACTGGTCGAAGAGCCCAACCGCCTCGCGCACCGCCCGGTGCTCGACCGCCGAATGCTCGAACCAGTTCTGCCGTCCGTAGCTGTAGACGTATTCCGGCGTTACACCCTTGGGCGCGTACCAGTTCGGCCGCTCCCAGCCGGCGAGCTCGCCGAAGCAGGCGCCGGCCGCCGCGATGCGGTCGTGCAGCGCCGATTTCCGGGCGCCGCGCGCGCTCTCCACCTGGCGGAACGGCCAATGCATGTCGTAGAGCAGGCCGAGCGTCTCCACCGTGCGATCGCGCAGATAGCGGCGGTTGCGCTGGAACGGCAGGGCGCGGCGGATGTCGACGTCCCAAAGATCCATCGGCGGATGGCCGTCGAGGATCCAGTCCGCCAGCACCTTGCCGGCGCCGCCGGCGGACTGGATGCCGATGGAGTTGAACCCGGCGGCGATGAAGAAATTCCTGAGCTCCGGCGCCTCGCCGAGGAGATAGCGGTCGTCCGGCGTGAAGCTCTCGGGTCCGTTGAAGAAGAGCTGGATGCCGGTGTCGGCGAGGACGGGCACCCGCTGCATCGCCCGCTCCAGCAACGGCTCGATGTGCCCGATGTCCTCCGGCAGCTGGTCGAAGCAGAAGCTCTCGGGAATGCCCGTCTCGCCCCAGGGCTTCGCCACCGGCTCGAACCAGCCCACCAGCAGCTTGCCGGCGTCCTCCTTGAAATAGGCGCGGCTGTCGGGATCGCGCAGCACCGGCAGGTTGCTGGGGAGCTTGGCGATCGGCTCGGTCACCACGTAGAAATGCTCGGCCGCGTGCAGCGGCACGGTGACGCCGACGCTGGCCGCCAGCTCCCGCGCCCACATGCCGGCGCAGTTCACCACGATATCGCACGATATCTCGCCCTTGGGCGTCGAGACGCCGACCGCCGCTCCGCCGCGCTGCAGGATCGCGGTCACCGGCGTCTCCTCGAAGACGCGGACGCCGCGGCTCTTGGCGCCCTTGGCCAGCGCCTGGGTGGTGTCGACGGGATTGGTCTGGCCGTCCTTCGGCAGGTAGACCGCGCCGACGATGTCCTCGGCATTGAGCAGCGGCCAGAGGCTGACGGCCTCCTTGGGCGTCAGCACCGCCACCTCGAGCCCGAAGCTGCCGGCCATGGCGGCGCCGCGCCGCAGTTCCTCGAAGCGCTCGGCGTTGCCCGCCACCGCCAGCGATCCCCGCTGCTTGAAACCGGTTTCCTGGCCGGTCTCCTCGCCCAGCGAGCGGTAGAGGTCGGCGGTATATTGCGCGAGGCGGGTCAGGTTCAGCGTCGCCCGCAGCTGCCCCACTAGGCCGGCCGCATGCCAGGTGGTGCCGCAGGTGAGCTGGCGCCGCTCCAGCAGCACCACGTCGCTCTCGCCGCGCTTCGCCAGGTGATAGGCGAGGCTGCAGCCGACGATGCCGCCGCCGACGATGACGATGCGCGCGTGGCTTGGAAATGCAGATGTCATGATCCGCCGGAGAAGGGCTGCGGGAATATCGGGGCGTTCCGACCGGTCGAGGATAGGCGCCAAGTTCCGCCGCTAGAAGCCGGTATTTTCGCGGCCGGCGGGAGCCCGCCGCCACCACAAAGACGGAAGCCGGGCACGCCGCCGAGGGACTCTCTCCGGCCCTCCTGGTATCCTGGCGGCGCTGGTTGGCACAGGGGCGGTGGAGCGGGCGATGGGCGCATTTCTGGGATATCTCGCGAGCGCGTTGATGCTCGGTACCTTCGGGATGCGGACGATGATGCCGCTGCGGATCATCGCGCTGGGCAGCAACCTGCTCTTCATCGCCTATGGCGTCTTCGAGCAGT
This sequence comes from Allostellaceae bacterium, assembly GCA_035523855.1. GTDB lineage: Bacteria > Pseudomonadota > Alphaproteobacteria > ATCC43930 > CGMCC-115725 > DASZHJ01. Next base: position 2,061 of record DATKPX010000233.1, on the reverse strand, counting down.
TCTACATCGTCATCCTCCTCAACACGGTGATCCTGCCGCTCAACATCTGGCGGCTGATCGAAATCATGCGGCTGATCAAGAGCGTGAAGACCGCCGTCGACCAGGATGACGTCTTCGAGGCGCTCATCCCCTTCGGCCGGCGCATGACGCTGAAGAGCGGCGAGACCATCATCCGCAAGGGCGACCTCTCGGAGGCGCTCTACCTCGTCGTCGAGGGATCGCTCTATGTGGAGGAGGCGAAGGCCGAGCTCGGGCCCGGCGCCATCGTCGGCGAGATCGGCGTGCTGAGCGGCAAGCAGCGCCGCACCGCCACCGTCAGCGCCAAGACCAACTGCGTGCTGGCGAAAGTTTCCGCCGAGGATTTTCAGCGCGTCTACTTCACCAACCCGGCGGTCGGCCTCTCGCTCGTCCGCCTGGTGATCGACCGCCTCATCGAGCAGCTCGAGGCGCGCCGCCTGCCGGAGACCGCCGCCACGGCCTAGAAAGGCGCGATGCCCCTTGCGCCGCACGGGGTGCCGTGATACTTAAGTAAATGCTTAACTATCAGACACCGATCAATCTCGCCTTCCACGCCCTGGGGGATCCGACCCGGCGGGCGATGGTGGAGCGACTGAGCCGCGGGCCGGCGTCGGTCAGCGAGCTGGCGAAGCCGCTGGCGGTGAGCCTGCCGGCGGTGATGCAGCACCTGCAGGTGCTGGAGACCTCGGGCCTCGTCCGCTCGGAGAAGGTCGGGCGGGTGCGCACCTGCCGCGTCGAGCCGAAAGCGCTGAGCATCGTGGAGGAATGGGTCGCGCGGCGACGGGCGAGCTGGGAGCGCCAGTTCGACCAGCTCGGCGCCTACCTCGCCGCCAACCCGGAAGAGCCAAGCAAGAGGGACTGAGCCGATGACCGCCCTGACACTCTATTTCCACCCGCTGTCGTCCTATTGCCAGAAGGTGCTGGGCGCGCTCTACGAGAACGGCACGCCCTTCGAGCCGCGCGCCATCAATCTCGGCGATCCCGAGTCGAGCGCCGTGCTGAAGCGACTCTGGCCGATCGGGAAATTCCCGGTGCTGCGCGACGAGGCGAAGAACCGCACGATTCCCGAATCCAGCATCATCATCGAATACCTGGAGCGGAACTATCCCGGCCGGACGCGGCTCATGCCCGAGGACCCGGAGCTGGCCCTGCAGGCGCGGCTCGCCGACCGCTTCTACGATCTCTACGTCAACGACACCATGGCAAAGATCGTCACCGACCGGCTGCGTCCGGCCGGGCGGAACGACGCCTTCGGCGTCGAGCAGGCGCGGGCGCAGCTCAAGACCGCCTACGGCATCCTGGAGCAGCAGATGGCGACCCGGCGCTGGGCGGCGGGCGATGCTTTCAGCCTCGCCGACTGCGCGGCGGCGCCGTTCCTGTTCTTCGCCGAGATGCAGGCGCCGTTCAAGGACACCCATCGGAGCCTCGCCGCCTATTTCGACCGGCTGATGCAGCGGCCGTCGCTCGCACGGGTCGCGAAGGAGGCGCAGCCCTATCTCTCCATGGTTCCGAAGTAAGCCGGAGAAACTCCCATGACCGAACGTTCCACCCATCACGCCACCTTCGCCATCGACCGCCGCTACGACGCCCCGCCGGCACGCGTCTTCCGCGCCTGGGCCGATCCGCAAGCGAAGGCGAGCTGGTTCAGGGGGCCGCCCGACAAATGCACGGAGCTGCGGCGCGAGTTCGACTTCCGCGTCGGCGGCCGCGAGCATCTGAGCGGCAGATGGGACAGCGGCAAGACCTCGCAGTTCGACGCCACCTATCTCGACGTCATTCCCGACCATCGCATCATCTACAGCTACGACATGCACATGAACGGCGCGCACATCTCGGTGTCGCTGGCGACAGTGGAGTTCAAGCCGGACGGCAAGGGCACCCGCCTCCTGTTCACCGAGCAGGCGGTGATGCTGGACGACTTTAGGGATCCCGGCGCCCGCGGCCGCGAGGAAGGCACGCGCGGATTGCTGGACCGGCTGGGGGAAGTGCTGAAGGGCTGACTGCACGACGGTCGTGCGTCCTTCGACGCGCTTCGCTTGCTCG
>DATKPX010000232.1:0-3644 GCA_035523855.1 Allostellaceae bacterium | reverse complement strand
AGGCGGCGACGCAGGGCGGACCCAGGCGCTGCAGGTAGAGCGTCTCCAGATCGACCAGATGAAAGAGCGAGCCGGTGATGTAGGCCAGCACCTCGCCGGCGCCGACCCAGTCGCCTTCCTGGTACATGAGCTCGATCTTGAACTCGGTCTTGCGCTCGCGGGCCATGGTCTGCAGGAACTCGACCATCAGCCGCGGCGTGCAGATCACCGGGCGGCGCATGAAGATGGCGTAGGTCACTTGCTTGTCGCCGAAACGGCCGACCACGTCCTTGGTCCGCAGGAAATAGGCGTCGGTGAAGCGGGCGATGTCGCGGGGTGAGGGAGCCAGGATCGCCTCCCGAATGTGCCGGAGTGCCGGGGGTTAGGACGCCGCGGCGATCCGCTGCACGCCGATGCGCTTGTGCTTCAGCGCCTCGGCGAGCCAGAAGGCGAGCTCGAGAGCCTGGCTCGCGTTGAGGCGCGGATCGCAATGGGTGTGGTAGCGGGCGGCAAGCGCGCTCTCGGTGATCGCCTGGGCGCCGCCAATGCATTCGGTGACGTCCTGGCCGGTCATCTCGAAATGGACGCCGCCGGCATAGGTGCCCTCCGCCTCATGGACGGCGAAGAAGCCCTTCACCTCGGTCATGATCCGCTCGACGACGCGGGTCTTGAAGCCGGTCGAGGACACCACGGTGTTGCCGTGCATGGGATCGCAGCACCAGACCACCTTGCGCCCCTCGCGCGCCACCGCTCGGATGAGCGCCGGCAGCTTCTGCTCCACCTTGTCGGCGCCCATGCGGGCGATGAGGGTGAGACGGCCGGGCTCGTTCTCCGGATTGAGCACGTCGATGAGCTTCAGCAGGTCCGCGGGATCGAGCGACGGGCCACACTTCATGCCGATCGGGTTCTTGACCCCGCGCAGGAACTCCACATGGGCGCCGTTGGTCTGACGCGTGCGGTCGCCGATCCACAGCATGTGGCCGGAGACGTCGTACCAATCGCCGGTGGTGCTGTCGATGCGGGTCAGCGCCTGCTCGTAAGGCAGCAGCAGCGCCTCGTGCGAGGTGAAGAAATCGGTCTCGCGGATCTGCGGCGTGGTCTCGGAGGTGAGCCCCACCGCCGCCATGAAGTCGAGCGTTTCGGAGAGCCGGTCGGCGAGCTCCTTGTAGCGCTCGCCTGACGGGCTGTTGGCGACGAAGCCCTGGTTCCAGGTATGGACGCGGTGGAGATCGGCGTAGCCGCCCTGGGCGAAGGCGCGCAGCAGGTTGAGGGTCGCCGCCGACTGGTTGAAGGCCTGCACCATGCGCTGCGGATCGGGCCGGCGCGCCGCCTCGGTGAACTCCATGCCGTTGACGATGTCGCCGCGGTAGGCCGGCAACGTCACGCCGTTCTGCGTCTCGGTGTCGGCGGAGCGCGGCTTGGCGAACTGCCCCGCCATGCGGCTCACCTTCACCACCGGGCAGGTGGCGCCGAAGGTCAGCACCACGGCCATCTGCAGCAGCACGCGGAACGTGTCGCGGATGTTGTTGGGATGGAACTCGGCGAAGCTCTCGGCGCAGTCGCCGCCCTGCAGCAGGAAGGACTTGCCCTCGGCCACCTGCCCGAGCGCCCGCTTCAGGCGCCGCGCCTCGCCGGCGAAGACCAGCGGCGGGTAGTTCCGCAGCGTCTTCTCGACGGCCTCCAGCGCCGCCTCGTCGGGGTATTCGGGAACCTGGCGGATCGGCATGCTCCGCCAGCTGTCAGGCGTCCATTTCTGTGCCATCGCGGCCCTCTAAGCCGCCTTCCCGGCGGCGCAAACCTTAGGCTATAGCGCGATCCGCCAGGGGATGCAAAGGGCGCCCTACTGGTCCTGCACCGGCTCCGTCTCCGCGTCGTAGAGCACCTCCAGCACCACGAACCAGGGATCGCGTTGATCGAGCACCGGCTCGCCGGGATTGGCGAGCATCCCCGCCGCCGTTACCGGCACGTGGCTCATGACCACGGCGTCGTAGACGTTGCCGCTGACGACGTCGAGGCCATCGGGGTGGATCTCGACCACGAGGGCGCAGTGGCCGGGCCAGAGATACCGGGTCGGGAGATCGGCGAGGCGGAGCGCGCGGGCGGTGTAGCGGCCGCGGCAGAGGAGGTCGCCGCGCTTGGGCGCATAGTTGTCCGGGGCACGAGCGCGCAGCACCGGCGACGCGCCGGCCGCCGCGGCGTTGACGTAGGTCGCGTGATTGGCGGCATAGGGAAAGCGGTCGCCGGCGCCGGCGATGCGCATGACATAGGAGATGAAGGCGGCGGACCAGGCATAGCGGCCGTCATCCTCGGCGGGAAAGACGGCGCCCTTCTGGTCGTGCTTGCCGGTCCAGCGGGATTCCGGGCTGCCGGCGTCGATGCCGATCCACCAGTATTCGCCGACGCGCTGCCAGAGGCCGGGCTGCCGCTCCGGCTTCTCGGCCGGCGTCGCCGCGTCGGTCGCATCCTCGTCCAGCACCGAGCCGAAGAGCCGCCACTCCCGGAGCGCGATCGCCACCGCATCCGCGCGGGTGAACGGCTCATAGGGCTTGCTGGCGAAATCCGGCACGTGGCTCGGCGCGCAGCCGGCGAGGACGAATGCGAGAAGAAGAGCCGCGCGCCTGGACATCGGCCGATGCGATGCCACGCTTTGCCCGACGGTTCAAGCCTGCGCCATTAATGCAGCTTCACCTGTGGCTCGGTGCGGCGGGTGATCATGCGGGCGAGCGTGTCGAGGGCGACCTTGCTGAAGCCGTGCAGCGCATACTCGTGCATCTTGTAGAGCGAGACATACATGAAGCGCGCGAACAGGCCCTCGATCAGGATGCTGCCGCCGATCAGATTGCCCATCAGCGTGCCGACGGTGCTGTGCCGCCCCAGCGACACCAGCGAGCCGAAATCGCGATACTGGTAGGGCCGCGGCGTCTCGCCTCGGAGGTAACGCGGCAGCTCGCGGACGAGGTGCGAGGCCTGCTGATGCGCCGCCTGGGCGCGCGGCGGCACGCGGCTCTCGGTGCCGAGCCAGGGGCAGGACGCGCAGTCGCCGAGGGCGAAGATCTTCTCATCGCGGGTCGTCTGCAAGTTGGCGCCGACGACGAGCTGATTGAGGCGGTTGGTCTCGAGACCGCCGAGATCGCGCAGAAACGCCGGCGCCTTGACGCCGGCGGCCCAGACCACGAGCTCGGCCGGGATCTCGCGTCCGTTGGCAAGGCGCACGCCCGATGCCGTCACCTCTGCGACCCGCGCAGCGGTCAGCACCTGGATGCGCCGCTCCGCCAGCAGCTTCTGCGTCGCCTCGGAGATCCGCTTCGGCAGCGCCGGCAGGATGCGGTCGGCGGCCTCGATGACGGTGAGGCGGATGTCCTTCTCGGGGTCGATGCGGTCGAGCCCATAAGCCACCAGCTCGCGCGTCGTCTTGTGCAGCTCGGCGGCGAGCTCGACGCCGGTGGCGCCGGCGCCGATGATGGCGACCTGCAGCTGCTCGGGCCTCAGCGGCTCCGTCTGCGACTGGGCGCGCATGCAGGCGTTGACCAGGCGGCGGTGGAAGCGCGCGGCCTCGCCGGGCGTGTCCAGCATCACCGCGAACGGGGCGGCGCCGGGCGTGCCGAAATCGTTGGTGACGCCGCCCACCGCCATCACCAGCACGTCATAGGGAAAGCGATGGCGCG
>DATKPX010000231.1:0-10859 GCA_035523855.1 Allostellaceae bacterium | reverse complement strand
GGCGGAATTTCGGCTTCGGGACGCTGGCGAATTTCCTGCTCGGCGGCGCGCTCTACGGCTCCTCCTTCATCCTGCCGCTCTACCTTTCACAGATGCAGGGCTACAACTCCGAGCAGATCGGCGAAGTGCTGGCCTGGTACGGCCTGCCGCAGCTGGTGCTGATCCCCTTCGTGCCGCAGCTGATGCGTCTCGTCGGGCCGCGGGCGCTGGTGGCGGGCGGGCTGCTGCTGTTTGCCGCCAGCAACTTCATGAACGTCGACCTCACCAGTGACGTCGCCGGCGACCAGCTGTTCTGGCCCAACATCGTGCGCGCCATCGGTCAGGCGGTGGTGCTGGCGCCGCTTTCGGGCATCGCCGCCGCCGGGATGGAGCGGGAGAACGCCGGCTCGGCCGCGGCGCTCTTCAACATGATGCGCAATCTCGGCGGGGCCATCGGCATCGCCGGGTTGCAGACCTTCCTCACCAAGCGCGAGCAGTTCCATTCCAACGTGCTGATGCAGTGGGTATCGCCGTTCTACGAGACGACGCGGGCGCGCATCAGCGAGCTCGCCGGCTATTTCCTCGCCCACGGCATCACCGATCCCGCCTATGCCCGCCACGAGGCGATCGTCGCGATCGGCCGCGGCGTGCGGCAGCAGGCCTCGATCATGGCCTATGGCGACACGTTCTTCCTGATGGGCGCGGTTCTCCTGCTGTCCGTCGGCGCCACGCTCTGCCTGCGGAAGTCGGGCGGCGTCGATACCGGCGGCGCCCATTGAACACTGTTGAAAGGAGGTCTCCATGACCGACTTGAGCTTCGACGAGAAGCGATCTCTGACCCGAGTTGCCGTCGATCGTGCGGCGCGGCAGCCTGACGCGGTCGTCATCATCCAGGATTCCGACGAGATCGGCTGCGCGCCGCCGCCGGGAACGCTGCGTCACCTGGCGCAGCGGCTCAGCCGCAGTCGCTCGTGGCGGCACGCGCTGCCGGGACATGGCTGGGGCGATGTCGCCGCCGCCTGGATTCTGATGGCGGTGGGAGCAGTGGTGCTGGCCGGCTGTCTCTCGCTCCGCGGGCCGGAGCCGCCCGCCTCCGCGGGCTATCGCCTGCCGAGCTGGGTCGACACTCAGCCGGCCACCGACTAGCGCCGCGACCCCGGCGGGCTCGCCGATGAGCCATCCCAATATTGTCGCAGCCTCCTCCTTTGGTGCGCGGCCGCGATCGCGAGGCACCGAATAGCGCGGTTTTTCGGGCCTCATCGCCGATATCGGATCCAGCCCGATGACCGCTCGACCGGTTCGCGCGGCGGTACGCCGGCGCGGCGCTGGCCGGCGCTGTTCCGCAGGCGTCGTCGCTTGGCCTAACATCGGCGTTACCTAAGCGAGCCGGCGGCGGCCGAGCGTGCTGCGCCCGCGGCAAGTGACGATCGGCGGATCAGTGACGAATATCAGCAGCGCGGCGGGGGATAGATCGGATTTCTTCGCCGGCGGCGGCGAGATGGGCGCGCTCATGCGCGCCAAGGACTGGTCGAAGACGCCGCTCGGCCCGCCGGCGCTCTGGCCGCAGAGCCTGAAGACCTGCGTGCGCATCGTGCTCACCTCGCGCCAGCCGATGTTCGTCTGGTGGAGCGACGAGCTCATCAATCTCTACAACGATGCCTATCGGACGATCGTCGGAGGAAAGCATCCGGAAGCTCTCGGGCAGCCGGCCTCGGTGGTGTGGCGCGAGATCTGGGATCAGACCGGCCCGCGCGCACGGGCCGCGATGCAGGGTAACGTCGGCACCTACGACGAGGCGCTGCCGCTCATCATGGAGCGCAACGGCTATCGCGAGGAGACGTATTATACGTTCTCCTATAGTCCGGTGCCTAACGATGGGCATGGCATCGGCGGCATCATCTGCGCCAACACCGACGACACCCAGCGCATCATCGGCGAGCGGCAGCTCACGCTGCTGCGGGAGCTTGCCGCGAGAATCCCCGATGCGCGGAGCGTCGAGGAAGCCTGCGAGCTGGGCGCGCGCGCCCTCGCGACCAATCCCCGCGATCTGCCCTTCGCGCTGATCTATCTCATCGACCCGGATCGCCGGCGCGCGACCCTGGCGGGCGCTTCCGGCGTCGTCGCCGGCGACGCCGCCGCACCGGCGGAGATTTCGCTCGATGCGCCGGCGCTCTGGCCGCTTGCCCGCGCGCTGGCCGGCGCGGAAACGGAACTCGTCGACCTCGCCGCATTGCCGGCAACGCTGCCCACCGGGGCGTGGGATACGCCGCCGGCCCATGCCGCGCTGCTCCCCATCGCGCCCCCGGGTCATGCCGGCCGCGTCGGCGTGCTGGTGGCGGGGCTCAATCCCCATCGACTGTTCGACGACAGCTATCAGCGTCTTCTGGCGCTGGTGGCCGGACAATTCTCGGCCGGTATCGCCAATGCCCAGGCCTATGAGGAAGAGCGCCGCCGCGCCGAGGCGCTGGCGGAGATCGATCGCGCCAAGACCACCTTCTTCTCCAACGCCAGCCACGAGTTCCGCACGCCGCTGACCCTGATGCTCAGTCCGCTGGAGGATATGCTCGTGCGCAATCCGACGGCGCGGACCGTGGTGTCGGAGCGCGGCGAGATCGAGCTCATCCATCGCAACGGCCTCAGGCTGCTGAAGCTGGTCAACACCTTGCTCGACTTCTCCCGCATCGAGGCAGGCCGGCTGCAGGCCGTGTACGAGCCGGTCGATCTCGCCGCGCTGACCGCCGAGCTCGCCAGCACCTTCCGCTCGGCGATGGAGCGGGCCGGGCTGCGCTTCGGCGTCGACTGTCCGGCCTTGCCGCTGCCCGTCCACATCGACCGCGACATGTGGGAGAAGATCGTCCTCAACCTCGTCTCCAACGCTTTCAAGTATACGCTGGAGGGCGAGGTCGCGGTCAGCCTGCGACCGACCGCTGACGGCAGCGGCGTCGAGCTCCGGGTGCGCGACACCGGCGTCGGCATACCCGATGCGGAGCTGCCGCGGCTGTTCGAGCGCTTCCATCGCATCGAAGGGCAACGCGGCCGCACCCAGGAAGGCACCGGCATCGGCCTTGCCCTGGTGCAGGAGCTGGTGCGGCTGCATGGCGGATGCGTGCGGGCGGAGAGCGCGCCGGGCCGCGGCTCCTGCTTCACGGTTCTGATTCCGAACGGCACCGCCCATCTGCCGCCGGAGCGCGTGCGCGCCGAGCGCAGCCAGCCGGCCAGCGCCGGAACGGCGGAGGCCTTCGTCGAGGAGGCCCTGCGCTGGCTTCCCGGCGACACGGCGGAGACGGCTCCACTCGGCGGCACGGAGCTGCCGGGGCTGGACGCCCGGCCGATGCTCGGCGAGGACCGGACCGTGCTCCTCGCCGACGACAATGCGGACATGCGCGACTACGTCCAGCGCCTGCTGTCGCCGCGCTACACCGTCGAGGCGGTGAGCGACGGGCAGGCGGCGCTGGAGGCGGCGCGGCGCCGGCGCCCCGATCTCATCCTCAGCGACATCATGATGCCGCGGCTCGACGGCATCGGGCTGCTGCGCGAGTTGCGCGGCGACAGGGAGCTGCGCGACGTGCCGGTGATCCTGCTCTCCGCCCGGGCCGGCGAGGAGGCGAGCGTCGAGGGGCTGGAGGCCGGCGCCGACGACTATCTGACCAAGCCGTTCAGCGCCCGCGAGCTGCTGGCGCGGGTGCGCGCCAATCTCGATCTGGCGACGCTCCGGCGCGACGCGCTCCGCGTCGAGAACGAGCTGCGCCGCCAGGCGCAGCTCGCTCAGGAGCGCGCCGAGGGCATCCTCACCAGCATCAACGACGGCTTCTTCACCCTCGATCGCGACTGGCGCTTCACCTATGTAAATCCCGCCGCGCTGCGCATGATGGGGCGCGCCGCCGAGGATCTGATCGGCCACAATCATTGGGATGTCTTTCCGCCGACGGTCGGCTCGGCGGTCGAGACCTATTATCGCCGCGCCATGCTGGAGCGGGTGGACGTCGCCTTCGAGCATTACTATGCACCCTGGCGCCGCTGGTTCGATGTCCGCGCCTATCCCGCTCGCGATGACGGCATCTCGGTCTATTTCCAGGACATCACCGGGCGAAAGCAGGTGGAAGATGCGCTCCGCCGCCTCAACGAGACGCTGGAGGTGCAGGTCGCCCAGCGCACGACCGAGCTGCAGGCCAAGGAAGCGCGGCTGCGGACCATCTTCGAGACGAGCTACACCTATCAGGGCCTGATGGCGCTTGACGGCACGCTCCTCGATGCGAACGCCACCTCGCTCGCGGGGATCGCGGCGACGCTCCGGGATGTCATCGGCAAGCCATTCTGGGACACGCCCTGGTTCACCGGCACGCCGGGAATGTCCGACGCGGTGCGGGCGGCGGTTCGGAAGGTCGCCGGCGGCGAGACCGTGCGCCGCGAGATCCATGTCAATCTGCCGGTCGGCGGCTGGCGCTGGTTCGATTTCGAGATGCGCCCGGTGCGCGACGGGCAGGGCAAGGTGGCCGCCATCACGCCGGAGGCGATCGAGATCACCGGCCGCCGGCAGGCCGAGGAGGCGCTGCGGCAGGCGCAGAAAATGGAAGCGATCGGCCAGTTAACCGGCGGCGTCGCGCATGACTTCAACAATCTGCTGCAGGTCATCATCGGGAACCTTGACGCGCTGCGCCGGCGCAGCGCCGAGGCGCAGGCATTTCCGTTCGCCACCGAGGTCCGCCGCCTGGCCGAAGGGGCAATCCGCGGCGCCGAGCGCGCCGCCTCGCTGACGCAGCAGCTGCTCGCCTTCTCGCGCCGTCAGCCGCTCGATCCGCGGCCGACCGACATCAACAAGCTGATCGTCGGCATGTCGGACCTGCTGCGCCGATCGCTGGGGGAGACGATCGCCATCGAGACGGTGACCGCCGGCGGGCTGTGGCGCGTCTCCGTCGACGGCAACCAGCTGGAAAGCGCGATCCTCAATCTGGCGATCAACGCGCGCGATGCCATGCCCGCGGGCGGCAAGCTCACCGTCGAGACGGTGAACGCCTACCTCGACGATGCCTATGCGGGGGCGCATGAGGATGTGGCGACCGGCCAATATGTGCTGATCGCCGTCAGCGATACCGGCACGGGGATGACCAAGGAGGTGATCGCCAAGGCGTTCGATCCTTTCTTCACCACCAAGGATATCGGCCGCGGCACCGGGCTCGGCTTGAGCCAGATCTACGGTTTCGTCAAGCAGTCGGGCGGTCACATCAAGATCTACAGCGAGCCCGCCGAGGGCACGACGGTGAAGCTCTACCTGCCGCGCCTCAATGGCGACGCGACAGTGAGCGAGAGCCGCAGCGACGTCGCCGCCGCTCCGCGAAGCCGCGCCGGCGAGCTCGTGCTCGTGGTGGAGGACGATCAGGACGTGCGCGCCGCCACCGGCGAGATGCTGGCGGAGCTCGGCTACGGCGTCGTCGTCGCGACGGATGGCAGCGCCGCCCTCCGCGTGCTCGAGGAGCGGCGGGATATCCGCCTGCTCTTCACCGACGTGGGCCTCCCCGGCGGCATGAATGGCCGCCAGCTGGCGGAGGCCGTGCGCGCCCGGCACCCGAACCTGCCGGTTCTCTTCACCACCGGCTATGCCCGCAACGCCATCGTCCATCACGGACGCCTCGATCCCGGCATCGACCTCCTGGTGAAGCCGTTCACTTATGCCGGCCTCGCCAACAAGCTGCGCCAGGTGCTCTGAGCCCGCTGCAGGCCCCCGCGCTAACCTTCTCTCTCAAGGGAGAGGGGATGACTGGCGGGGGGAGGTCAGCCGCTCTTCTTCTGGCGCAGCTTCTCCCAGTAGTCGAGCCGCTTCCTGATCTCGCGCTCGAAGCCGCGGTCGACGGGCTCGTAGAGCACGCGCCGGGGCAGCTCGTCGGGGAAGTGGCTCTGGCCGGAGAAGCCTTCCGGCGTGTTGGGGTCGTACTGGTAGCCCTCGCTGTAGCCGAGCTGCTTCATGAGCTTGGTGGGCGCGTTGAGGCTGTGCTTGGGCGGCATCAGCGAGCCCGTCTCCTCGGCGAGGCGTTTTGCCGCCCCGAAGGCGACATAGGCGGCGTTCGATTTCGGCGCGCTGGCGAGATAGAGCACGGCTTGCGCCAGGGCGAGATCGCCCTCCGGCGAGCCCATGCGATCATAGGCCTCCCAGGCGGCGATCGCCATCGGCAGCGCCTGGGGATCGGCGAGACCGATATCCTCCACCGCCATGCGGGTCATGCGGCGCGCGATGTAGATCGGATGCTCGCCGCCCACCAGCATGCGGGCGAGCCAGTAGAGCGCCGCGTCCACGTCCGAGGCGCGCACCGCCTTATGCAGCGCGCTGATGAGGTTGTAGTGGCCCTCCTGCGCCTTGTCGTAGAGCGGCGCGCGCCGCTGCACGGTGGCGGTGACGCCGGCGGCGTCCAGCACCGTCTCGCGCGGCAGCACCGAGAGCTCCTCGGCCAGGTTGAGGAGATAGCGGCCATCGCCATCGGCGATCGCGCGCACCGTCGCCCGGCCGCTGTCGTCGAGCGGCAGCCTGTGGCCGATGGTTTGCTCGGCGCGCTCCAGCAGCGTCTCCAGCGCGGCATCGTCCAGGCGGCGCAGCACGAAGACCTGCGCGCGGGAGAGCAGCGCACCGTTGAGCTCGAAGGAGGGGTTCTCGGTGGTGGCGCCGATCAGCGTCACCGTGCCGTCCTCCACATAGGGCAGGAAACCGTCCTGCTGGGCGCGGTTGAAGCGGTGGATCTCGTCGATGAAGAGCAGCGTGCCCTGGCCGCCGGCCCGGCGCTTCTTCGCGGCATCGAAGACCTTGCGAAGATCGGCGACACCGGAGAACACCGCCGAGAGCGGCTCGAAATGCATCGAGGTCGCATCCGCCAGCAGGCGCGCGATGGTGGTCTTGCCGCAGCCAGGCGGTCCCCAGAGGATCATCGAGGCGAGGCGGTGCTGCGCCACCATGCGGCCGATGGGCCCTTCGGGCCCGAGAAGATGGTCTTGTCCAACTACCTCCGCGAGCTTGCGCGGCCGGAGCCGGTCGGCGAGCGGGCGGGGCGCCTGGTCCTCGAAGAGGCTCATCAGTCGCGGACCGTCACCGAGAGCACGCGGTCGCCGCGGCGCACCGCCACGGTCCAGGGCGCGCGGGTCTGCGTCATCACCTGGCCGAGCACCGCCACGCTCGGGAGGGCTCGCGTGTTGAGGCTCACCAGGATGTCACCCTTCTGCAGCCCCAGCCGGTCGGCGATGCTGCCTTCCTTCACCGTCGCCACCGCCACGCCGTGCTGGGCGCTGTCGAGGCCGAGCTCCTCGGCGAAGGCGGGGTTGAGGTTGCCGACGGTGGCGCCGGCGAGGGGGTGACGGCCCTCCAGGACGGTGAGGCTGCGCGGCGGATCGTCCGGCGGCGCGGTCACCGTCGCCGTTACCATCTGCTGCCGGCCGCCGCGCCAGAGCGCAAGCCGCGCCGGCGCATTCACCGGCAGCGTCGCGACCCGGAAGCGGAGATCCTCGGGATCGTCCACCTCATGGCCCTCGATCGCCGTCACCACATCGCCGACCTTGACGCCGGCAACCGCGGCCGGGCTTCCCGCCACCACCTCCTTCACCAGCACGCCCATGGGGTGCGGCAGGCCCAGGCCTTGGGCGATCTCCGCGGTGACCGGCTGGCCGGTGGCGCCGAGCCAGGCGCGGACGATCGGGCCGCCGGTGCGCGCGCCTTCCAGCACCGTCCGCACCATGGCGGTGGGGATCGCGAAGCCGATGCCGATCGAGCCGCCGCTGCGCGAGAAGATCGCGGTGTTGATGCCGACCAGCTTGCCGTCGAGATCGACGAGGGCGCCGCCGGAATTGCCGGGATTGATGGCGGCGTCGGTCTGGATGAAAGAGCGGAAGTCGCTGATGCCGACGGCGGTGCGGGCAAGGCCGGAGACGATGCCGCTGGTGACGGTCTGGCCGACGCCGAAGGGGTTGCCAATCGCCAGCACGAGATCGCCGACCTCGAGGCTGTCGCTGTCGCCCATCTCCAGCGCCGGAAGATTCTCGCCGTGGGTGTCGATCCGGAGCACGGCGAGGTCGGTGCGCTCGTCGGAGCGGATGAGCTTCGCCTCGAACTCGCGCCGGTCGGCGAGCACCACCCTGATCTCGTCGGCGTCCTTGATCACGTGATGGTTGGTCATGACGAAGCCGGTGGGATCGACGATGACGCCGGAGCCCAGCGAGTTCTGGATCCGGTCCTGCGGCACGCCGAAGGGCGCGTGGTCGCCGAAGAAGCGGCGGAAGATCGGATCGTTGGCGAAGGGCGAGGCGTCGGTATGAACCACGCGGCGGGAGAACACGTTGACGACGGCGGGCGCCACCTTCTTGACGATGGGGGCGAAGGACAACCGCATCGCCTCGCGGGTCGCGGGCGGCGTGCGGGTCTGCGCATGGGCGGTAGCAGCGGCGCCTCCCAGCAGAACCGCCAGGAGCAGCAAGGCCAAGCGTCTCAGCATGGCCGGGAGTCTAAGGGATAGGGCCCCTTGGCGCCAGCGAGGGCGCCGTCGTCAGTCCTCGAGCCAGTTCCGCTTCTTGCCGAAGCGGGGCGCGGCGGTGTCCGGCGTCAGCTGGCAGAGCACGCTGTCGGGATCGCCATTGAGCGGTCCGAGCGGCAGGGCGATCAGGCGGAAGCCCGCGGCGCCGGCGCGCGTGGGGAGCTTCTGCAGCTCCTCGATCGGCTCGCAGGCCTCGAGGGCGGCGCGGCCGAGATCGAGCATCCACTCGGTGGCATAGGGCGCGTAGTCGACCGCGTTCTCGGCGTCCGCATTGGCGACGCCGAGGCGGGTGACGCGGGCAAGGCTGGGCTCGCTGCGCGGATCCTGGGCGTTGCGCATGAAGGCGATCAGCAGGCTGCCCGGCCAGCGCGCGGCGACGATGTCGCGATCGAGGGCATCGGAGGCCGGGAACTCGGCGCCGCCACGGATGTGACGCCAGTAGCCCGGCAGATCCTTGAAATCGGGCAGGGCGGGCTTCGCCGGCTCGGCCGGCTCGGCAGCGACGGCGCTCTCCTCGCGCTCGACGGCGGGAGCGCGCACCGGCTCCGGCGGCGGCTCCTCGGCCTTTGCCGGCGGCGTCCAGACCGGCATCGGCGCCGGCTCCGGCGCCAGATCCTCGACGGGCGCGGGTTCGGGCTCGACGACAGGCTCGGGCTCGAGAGCCGGCGCCGGCTCGGCGAGCGCCGCGGGCTCGACGAACGTCTCGGGCTCGACGAAGGCCTCGGGCTCGACAAAGGTCTCCGCCGCCGGCGGCGCGGCCAGCAGCTCGGGCTCCGGCAGCGGCGCCAGCTCGACCACCGGCTGCGGCGCGGGCATCGGCTCCGGCTCAAGGGCCGGCGCGGACGGCGGCGCCACCGGGCGCTTCGCCTCGACGACCGGCGCCGGCATCGGCGGCGGAAGATGGGTCTCCGCCTCCTCGAACAGCCGATTGGTCAGATCGCCGCGCTTGCGCGCGGCGTTGGATTTCGTGCGGATGGTGATGCCGGTGAGGCTCGCCGGCGGCGCCCGCTCCGCGAGCGCCGAATTGCGCCTGCTCATGACTTGGGCTCCGTGACCACGCGGCAGTTGTCGCCGCCGCAGGTCGCTTCGGTTGTCGGGTCGGTCACCAGGCAGGGACAGGCATGGCCGAGGCGCGCCGGGACCACCGTGTTGAAGTAGTGGTCGATGGCGGCGAGGATCAGCTCGCGGCCGCTGGTATTGAGCTTGACCGAGGCGAGCTTCAGCCGGATATGGCGCTCGCGGTCCAGCATGATGGAGCGGCGCACCGGTCCCTGGACATGGAACTGCCGCGGCGCCGGCGTGAACTGCACCGTCGTCTGCGTGACGCGGTTCTGCGCCGGCGGCTGGCCCGCCACGGCCTGAACCATCGCCGGCTGGGTCATCGCCGGCCGGGTCTGTCGCGACAGCAGGAAACCCACGGTCTCGGCATTGCCCTTCGGGAAGAGCAGGTTGCCGGTGAGGGCCGCCGTCTTGCCGTATCTCATGGCAGGCCCGCGGCGATGGGCGACGGGAAATCGGGGTTCGACTGGTCGCCGGCCGGCTTCGCCTCCGGGACCGGAGCGGGCTGCTCGGCAACCGGCGGCGCCTCGGCGCCCGGCGCCGGCTCGGCGCGCGGCTGGTCGCCGTTCAGCAGCGTCCGGTACTCGCCCTTGAGGCGGCGCGAGAGGTATTCCCACAGCATCCCGATCTCGCTGGCGGCGCGCGCCTCGCCGGGGATCTCCATCACCGTCCGGCCGTCGATCATGCTGGCGGCGAAAGCGGTGCGGTTGTGGATGATGGTGGGCGCGAGGGTGCCGTGCTGCGACAGCGCCATCACCGCTTCCGAGGTGATGCGCGCGCGGGGCGCGGCGCCGTTGATGACGAAGACGAGCGGCTTCTGGTAGCGCTCGATGAGCTCGACGGTGGCGCCGGCGGCGCGCAGATCGTGCGGGCTCGGCCGCGCCGGGACGACGACGATGTCGGCGATGCGCACCACCTCGGTGATGGTGGCGGCGATCGCCGGTGGCGTGTCGATGACCAGGAGGTTGACGCCCAAGGCCTTCAGCCGGCCGATGTCCTCGGCGAGCCGGTCGGCGCTGGTGCGGGCGAAGAGCGGCGTCTCGGCGACGCGGGCGTTCCACCACTCCGCCAGGCTGCCCTGCGGGTCGGTATCGACCAGGGCAACGGGGCCGAAGCCCTTGAGATCCGCTTCCACCGCAAGGTGGCCGGCGAGGGTGGTCTTGCCCGATCCGCCCTTCTGGGACGACACGGCGACGACGTACATCAGCGCTCTCCTTGAACCGATACCCCGTCTCGATGCAGCCGCCGCGAAACGGTCCCCGAGCCCCTATCGAGCTGCCCGATTGCCTGCACCATAAGGGATCCCGGACTCCAATG
>DATKPX010000230.1:0-11942 GCA_035523855.1 Allostellaceae bacterium | reverse complement strand
TGCTTGGGGCGGCAGCCCCCGATTTCGACCTCGAGGGCACTGACGGCCGCCGCTATCGCCTCGCCGACATCCGGGGGCCGAAGGGTACTCTGGTGATGTTCATCTGCAATCACTGTCCCTACGTGAAGGCCGTGCTCGACGACATCGTCCGCGACACGACGGAACTGAAGGCGCTGGGTATCGGCGCCATCGCCATCATGCCGAACGATACCGAGGCCTATCCCGAAGACTCCCTGGAGAACATGCGGCGCCTCGCCGCCGAGCGCCGCCTCCCCTTCCCCTACGTGATCGATCGGACCCAGGCGGCAGCAAAGGACTACGGTGCGGTCTGCACGCCCGATTTCTTCGGTTTCGATTCCGACCTCCGGCTCGCCTATCGCGGCAGGCTCCACGCGCTCCGCAACCTGCAGCGCGTGCCGAATTCTCCACGTGAGCTATTCGACGCCATGACCGGGATCGCCCGGACCGGCCACGGCCCCGCGACCCAGAACCCTGCCATGGGCTGCTCGATCAAGTGGCGCGATGGATGAGTCGCCGCTTCGATCTCGCCCGCGCGAGGCACTTCGGCTCCAGGCCTAGCTGCCGCTTGAAAGCCCGCACGCCCGGAGCCGTGCCCGCTCGGCCCCGTAATCGACGATCATCTGGCTCACCATGGAGCCCGGAGGGAGCCGCAGCAGCTCGTCGGCCGCCTGCTGCTGCTGTGCGGTCGTATAGGGCTTGATCGGCGGGCAGGCGTTCCGGGCGACCGCGGCGGGGTCAGCGCAGGCGGCGAGCAGCAGCAGCAGAACGAGCAGGGTCGGTCGCATCAGAACTCTCCTTTCTCGAGCGAAGCCGCGGTCTCCGCCGGCGTCGCGGGTGCCGTCGCATCCGCCGCGAGCTCGGCGCGGAGCGTCGTGTTCTCCGCCTCGATGTCGGCGGCGCGCTGTTGCGCGCGGCCGTCGCGGCGGGCCTGCCACCGCTCGACCGCGCGCTCGGCGACATCCGCCAGCCCCAGGAGCTTGAGGCCGGCGGAGATCAGGCTGAGCCAGCTCGGCATCAGGTGACCGGGGCGGCGGCGCCGCTCGTCGCCGTCGCGGTGGTCGCGGTCGCCGCCTGGAGCTCGGCGACCGCCGCCTCGATCGCGCCATTGACGGCATTGGTCACCACCGGCAGGCCCTGGGACTGCAGGGTCGCGACCACCGAGGCGAAGGCGGCGTTCCGCTTGGCGGTGGCATCGCCGCCGGTTGCCTCGGCGGCGGCGACCGCGCTCCGCGCCGCCGCCACCAGCACCGGCCCGCCGTTCTGCGCGATGCTGTGGGCGAGGCTGGAGAAGAAGGCGGCGATCACCGCCTCGGCATCGGAGAAGACGCCCTCGAGTTTCTGCAGGGCACGCTGGAAGACGTTCATGGAGGAAATCCTTTCCTTGGGTTGGGTCAGGTGGCTTCGGGAATGAGGCAGCCGGCGAGCGCGGAGACGGCGATGCCGGCGTCGACGATGTGCTGCCAGAGTCCGGGATCGATGCTGACGTGCACGCCGGCGAGCAGGCCCGCGAGCGCGGCCCAGGTGCTGGCCTCGCCCAGGCGCAGGACGAGATAGCGGAAGAGCGCCATGTGAGATCTCCTTGGTTGAGGACGCGGAAAAGCAGCGCCGCCGGGCGACGCCCGGCGCGGCATTCAGGCCGTCAGCAGGTCAGGCGTAGGCGCGGACGAGCCAGCCGGTAAGAAAGCGCTGGGACGCGGGGCGCGCGGCGACGATCAGGCGATAGTGAGCGGCGGCCTCGCTGCGGAGCGCCGCCAGCAGTGCCGCGCCCTCGGCAGCCGCCGCCGCGGCGCGCGTCGCGGAGCCGAGCACGCCGTCCTCGACGAGGTCGGCGCCGGTGGCGCGGAGCGCCCGCTGCAGCAGCCGATGGACGGGCCCGGCGCCGATGTTGACGCCGATGTCCAGCACCTTGGCGGCGATCGGCGCCGGCAGATCGCCCCAGCCGTAGCGGTCCCACCAGTCGCGCCGATAGATCGCCGCCGCCGCGTCCGCGGTGAGCGCGCGGATGCCGTCGGCGCCGAGCTCCGGATAGGCGCGGAGCGAGATGCCGAAGTTGGTGAGGCCGCCGGGATCGTCGGGGTCGTCGACGAGCCCGCCCTCGTGGGCGAGGACGGCGGCGACCGCGCGATCGAAGACGGGATCCGCCATCAGAGATGCCCGAGCTTCAGCGCCAGCGTCACGATGAGGCCGCCCATCCCCATCATCAGCGAGCCGGCGGCGTAGAGCACCATCACCTCGAGCCGGCTCACCCGGCGCGAGGTCTCGCCGAGGAGCGCCATGATGTTGGCGTAGCGCTCGGCGCAGACCGCCTCGTGCACGGTGAGCCGCGCCTCGGCGGCGGGATCGTCGCTCCAGTCGGTGGCAAGGGACATGGGATGCACTCGGTTGCGACCGCCGGATCAGAGCCGCGCGTCGGCGATCATGTGAACCGCAAGGCGCTCGCCGGCGGTGCTGCCGGCGGGCGTCGTGGTGCCGAAGGCGGCGCCCCGCTCGCCGACGATGTCGGCGGCGGTGCCGCTGCAGTCGCTGGCGGTGTCGAGATTGCGCGCCTGGGCATTGGCGGCGGCCGGATTGAAGAAGCTGATGACGGGCGCCCGCGCCATCCGCGTCGGGAAGCTCCAGAAATTGCCCTGCTGCGGCGTGGCGGCGCCCACCGCCTGGGGCGCGATCCAGGCCCCGGCGGTGCCGGCGTTCTGCGCCGGCGCCACCGCGAGCGGAAAGGTCTTGGCGTAGAAGCGCTGGCAGCGCAGGAGCTCGTCGGCAAAATTCGCGCGGCCGAAATAGGTCGCCACCTGGCCGCCTTCCAGCTGCACGTCGCCGATGCGCAAGCTGCGGCCGCCGAGGCCGGCGGGGACGGCGATGTCGATCTCCAGGCAAAGCCCGTTGGCGACATTGGCGAGGGTGTCGAGCTGGAACGCGCCGGCGGCACCGTCCCACCAGAGCTGGGTCAGCACGCCCGAGGGCAGCGACTGCGTCGGGCCGCTGATCGCGTGCGACATGCCGGCGAAATCGTCGGGCGCATCGGCCGAGCGCAGCACCGGCGTCACGCTCATCGGCTGCCCGCTGTCCTGGTAGGCGACGAGGCTCAGCGCGGCGAAGGGATGCGCCGGCGCCGCCACCGGATACTGGAACGCGGGCGCCAGCAGATCCGCCGTGGCGCGGCTCTCGATCTTGGTGCGAAGCGCCACCGTCGCCGCGCCCGACGTCGAGAGCGCGGCAGTGCCGATGGCGAGCTGCGCCGGGAACGCCGCATCGGCCACCTGCCCGAAGCTGCCGCTGACCCCGGCTCCCGCCTGCGCCTCCCACATGTCGAGGACGTACTGCCAGGCGGTCGAGATCGCGACCGCGGAGGTGAGCTGGTTGACGCGCCCGTCGCCATTGACGTTGCGCCGCTTGCCGGCACTCCCCGCGAGCGCAGCGGTCGCCGCATCAAGTGCCGCTTTGTAGGCCGAGCCGGTCTGGCTCGTCATGTCGGAGCGAAGATAGGGCATGGGGACTCCGATCAGCCGGATGCACCGGCGGGTTGACAATAAATGCTGGCGCTGGCGGAATGCGGAAGCTTCAGTCCATTCCAAGAGCACGCTTTGCGAATGCAGAACAATGATGCTGCGTTAGAAATCCTAGTTAGACTCTACAACGCAGGCGACTGGACAAGAGCTAACGTTGTTTGCCGAGATATTCTCGGACGCGATGCTCAACAGGCAACTGCACTTCTGATATCGGGTGAGATCGCATTGAGACGCGGTAATGCCAAGATGGGCATAAGCTATCTCCAGCAAGCAGTTGCGGCACCAATCACGAATAAGTCGATCCTGACGCGGGTCGTTCAACTGCTGCAGGGATTGGGCGATCTCGATGCTCTCGATACTGCGCTTAAGGCGCTCGTGCGGATCGACCCGCAAAATTTCAACGCCTACCTTTTGCTCGGACGAGTTAAAGAAGCACGTGGACACGTGCAGGAAGCGGTTTCTGCTTACGAGGCAGCCAGCGCTATACTACCCGGCCACGCTGGCCCCGATACTGCTCGCGCATTATTGCTGCTCCGTCAAACCTGGGGCGATCCGCCTCCCTCAAATTCTGAGAAGCGGCAAAGGTCGCGGCTGTCCGGTCATGTGGCAATGACTACGCTTGGCCAGAACGGACGCTTCGGCAATCAGCTCTTTCAGTATTGCTTCCTCAGAATCTACGGAGAGATACACAATCTGCGGGTCGAGGTCCCTGACTGGGTCGGACGTTGGCTTTTCGATCTCAATGATCCCTACCCCGGACTTCCGCTGCCGCGACTTGAGACGACTGTTCCGCAGATCGCGGCGGCGCTCGATCCGGATTCAGCACCAACGCTCAGTGGCCATGATCTGTTTGGCTACGGCCAATGTCACACCCGCCATTTCCGAACTCACCAAGCTCGCTTTCGAGCTCTCTTGCGCCCCGGGGTTCGGGTGCGCGGGCCAGTTACCCGTGCATTCGAGCGACTCCGAAGCCATGGACAGACTATCGTAGCTATACATCTACGCCGCGGAGACTATACGGGTGGTGAGTTCTCATGGCCGGCACCATCGAACTGGTACATCCAGTGGCTTGAGGCCGTTTGGGACGATTTGAAGAATCCCGTTCTCTACCTCGCAAGCGACGACCCGAACGCGTCAACCGAGTTCTCATCCTTCACTCCTATCATCGCTAAGGACTTGAACGAAAAAATTCCAGGCGCCGAAATGTACCTTGATTTCTATATTCTGACGCAGGCTGACCTACTAGCTATCTCGAACAGCACTTTCTCGATGGCCGCGGCCATGCTTAATGAGAATGCCCGAGAGTTCGTGAGACCTCATCCAATCGAGCGTCGCCTATTATCTTTTGACCCGTGGGACGCAGATACCATGCTCGCCGCACCTGTGGCAGCGGACCTTGCATGATCTGCAACAATAGACCAATCGTACGCTTGCAACACTTATCCCCCGCCTCCGCTTCCGCAGGGAGTTAATATTGCGGTAGTAATTCCAACTACTCGTCCATCTGCGCCGACCGTTATACCTGATGCAACCGGACCATTCCCACATGTTGCTATCGAAATGGCATAAGTCCCCGCCGCCACTCCCGACGCTCCGATGCCGGGGTTGGGATAGCTGCCGGTCAGTGCGCCGCCTGCCGGCCCGGTCGGGTTGAAGTTGGCGGGGCGGTTGCTGAGGTCGTTGTAGTTGCCGGTGAAGGCGACGGTGGCGAGCGTCGTCGGCATCCAGAGCTGGGAGCCGCCGGAATAGACGAGGCCCTGGCCGTTGGCGGGTGCGGCGGGCGAGACGGCGACGCCCTGGAGCCTCGCCACCGTGGCGGCGCCGATGCTCGATCCCTGGATGTCGCCGCCGGGCGTCAGCAGAGGCCGTCCCGCGAGATCGCCGTAGGCGCCGCTGGTCGCCACCGTGGCGAGTCCCAGCCGCGACTTTGCCGTTGCCGCGCTGCCGTCGGTGCCGAGCACGCAGGTCAGATAGGCCACGAGATTGCTGATCGCCGTCTTGAACTGACCCTGCGAGATGGTGGCGCCGGTGAAGTTGCTGGCCGGCGGCAGCGGCGCCGGGCAGCTCGTCTGCGCCTCGGCGGGGCGCGAGCCCGCGGGAAGGAGCGCCACCACGGCCCCGGCCATCAAAGCGAGCGCGGCGAGTGCCGCGGCGATCCGTCTCCTGCTCATGATCCTCACCTCTTCTTCTCCGCTCTCAGTTATGGGCGATCCAATTGATGACGCCGCCGGCATCCGCCCCGTCGCTGCCGAAGACGTGCGCGGTGAAGCCTTGGCTGTCGATGTCGACGGCCGAGGCGCTGCCGACCGCGCCGCTCGTCACCGAGACGACGCTCGCCGTCACCGCCGGCGGCTCGAGGAAATTGCCGTTGGCGAAATCGATGCGGCTGCCGCCCGCCGCCACCGCGACGCCATTGGCGCCGTCGGCGAGCGCCGGCTGATCGATGACAGGCGTGAATTGCTGCACGATCGGCAGGCCCTCGGTGAAGTCGATCGCCAGCTGATGCTGGATGAAGCCGGTGATGAGCTCGCCCTTGGTCCAGTTCTGCCAGGGCGAGAGCCCGCTCCACATCTGCATCGAGGGATCGGCGGCCCACATCGGGTTGCCGTCGCCGGTCCACATCGCCGGATCCTGGGCGCCGCTCTGGGAGTAGCGGATCTGCAGCTGCGGATCGATCTTGCCGGCGCTCCCCGGTCCCAGCACGGCGACCGTGGTCGCATAGGTGCGCACCAGCGCCGTCTTCGCCAGCGTGATTCCCGGCGCGCGATAGAGGCCGGCGCTCATCGGCCGCCAGACGAAGCCGTCGAAGACGGCGGTGCCGAGATCGGTGGAGGCGAGCGCGGCGCTGTCCGGCACCAGCACGCCCGAATAATGCAGCACGAAGCCGCCGCTCGCCGAGGACGGCAGGATGCCGGCGGCGAGCGCGACCGCAGGCTGGCGGAGCGGCCGCCGTGACGCGCGCCGCCGCAGCCGCCACCAAGCGGGACGCGGCCGGCGCGGCGGCGGCGCGGAAGACGGCAGCACCGGCGTCGGCACGAGGGCCGGCGCCAGGTGGCGCGTCGGCCGGCGCCCGGCGCGCCGCCGGAAGAGCGTCCAGCGCGGACGCGGCGGAGCGAGCGGCGGCGGCGAGATGACCGGCGGCGGCGCGGCCGGAACGAGCGCCGGCGCGAGGCGCCGCGGCGCCCGCTGCGGCCGCGGCGCGCGTCTGAAGATCCCGCCGGCCATGCCGCCTTACCTCAACCGATCTCTTCCCAGACGATGGTGGCGTCGGCGTTGGCCAGCGCGCCGGCGAGCACCTCGACGACGACGGCGTCGTTGGGCGAGAGCACGAGCTGATCCTCCGGCGCCGGCAGCCAGAGCCAGCCGCTCAGCACGTTGAAGGCGTCGGAGAGCCAGGTCGCCTTCGCCCCGGTGGTGGTGGCCTGGGTGGTGCTGTTCGCCTTCACCGTCGCCGCCGCGGCGCTGTCGCCGTCCTCCGCCTGCACCGCCGCCGGCGTCGTGCCGCCGCTGCCGTCGGTGACGGTGGCGGTGAGCTTGGAGACGCGCACGCGCACCTGCGAGCTCACCGCCGAGCCGTCCTGGCTGATGCGGCACTCGTGGATCCGGATCACCTTCGAGGCCGGCGCCTTGATCTCGAACAGGTCCTGCGGGACGGTGCTGACGTTCACCGCCGAGACGGCGGCGCTGTACTTGCGGCTCATGCTGATTTCTCCTGGGGTTGGGAACGGAATTACCGACGCAGCCGCGCGTCGCTCCAGACGAAGGAGCGCCTCGGCGGCAGACGGGTGGCGATGCGCCAGATGCCCGGCGGCAGCGGAAGCGGGCTGAGCGCGGGATGGCCGTAGTCGACCAGCGCCTCCCAGGCCAGCAGCGAGACGTAGACGATCTCCGCGTCCGAGAGCGCGCGGTTCCAGCCGGCCATGAACGGCACCGAGAAGGCCTGCGCGCCGTCGTCGTTGATGCCGATGGTGTTGTTGGTGCCGCCGAGAATGTTGCTGATCCCCGACCCGAAGCTGGTCTGGGTGGGCTTCGTCGCATCGATCCAGAGCGCGTGGCTGCTCCCCGTGCGCTTGCCCACCAGCACGTGATAGTTGCCGTCGAGCTGGCTTGCGCAGGTGATCCCGACATCGCTCGAGGCGGTGAAGCAGTCGAAGCCGATGGTGCCGCTGCTGTTGGCGAAGCTCGCGTTCCAGTTCGCGAAGAAGCCCACCCCGCCGCCGGCGCCGCTGTAGTCGCCCTGGCCGCCGAGCGACTGGCCGCCGCCGGCGGTGGCGGGACAGTTCATCATCATGAGGAGCGTGAGATCGCCGCCGCCGTCGCCGGTGGAGGTCGCCAGCGGCATGAGATTGCCGCTGCTGCGCCAGCTGGAGTTGCCGGAGCCGTTGATGTGCGCGGCAAGCCCGTAGGGGCTCATCACCTTGGCGGAGGCGCTCCCCGCCGGCACCGCATAACCGCGCACCGCGTCCCAGAGCGGCCCCTTCCCGGGCTCGTTGCAGAAGAGCGCGAAGGCGAGGCCGCGCAGGAGATCGTCGCTGCGCAGGAGCGGCGGCAGAATGCGGTTGGGCTTGCGCGCCAGCAGCGGGATCGCCATCAGGACTGCACGTCGGCGAAGGCGATGCGGATCAGGTTGCCGGCAGACGGCAGCGCGGCGCCGGTCTGGTTGCGGGCGATCGGCTTGTAGCTGCCGGGCGGCAGCACCAGCGGCGGCAGGCCCGCGTTGGCGCGCGGCGCGATCGAGCTGCCGGCACGCACGGGAATGATCGCGTCGGCGACCCGCGCCGGCGCCACCGTCGCCGAGCCGTCCTCGAAATTGCTGCCGTCGATCGACTGCAGCAGCCAGAGCTCGATGAAGCCGTTCGCCGTCGGCGTATAGCTGGCGCCCGCCATGAATTCGACGAAGCCATAGAGGTGGCCGGTGGCGGCGACGACCGCGCCTGTCGCCGAGAGCGTGCCGGCGCTGGAATTGGCGAGGGAATTGAGCTCGCTCGAGAGCAGGGTGGTGGCGCCGCTGAGCGCGCCCCACTGAAAGGGTGCCGGCATCGCGTTCTCTCCTGGAAATGTCAGCCGTTGAGGTTCGCCCAGGCCGGTGCCTGCGGCAGCGCGGCGACGGGGAGATTGGTGTTGATCACCTGCAGCACCGCCACCGCCATCTGCGGCGAGCGCTGGCCGGCGACGTCGATGGCGCGGATGGCGAAGGTCCAGGTGCCGGGCGGCACGCTGGCATTCGCCATCTCGGTGCCCTTCATCACCTCGGTCAATGGGAACATCTGGTCCCAGGAGGTGACGCCCAAAGCGCCGTAGCGGATGTCGTAGCCGGCGATCGCGCCGTCGGCGACCGCGTCCCACTTGAACGCCACCACCTCGCCGCTGTTGGCGGCGGAGAAATTCTCCACGTTGGGCGGCGGCGGCGGCGCCGGCAGCGCGATCTCGTAGGCCTGGACGTCCGCCAGCGTCTGCAGCCCGCCGCCATAGATGTTGAAGGCCGGGAACTTGAGGAAGAGCTGGGTCCCGATCTGGCCGGCGCTGTAGCTGAGCTTGACCACCGAGCCGTCGATGCGGGCGAAGGGCGCGCCCGGCAGATGGTCGGCGATCGCGGTGCCGAAGGCGCCGCGGCGGAGATAGCGGAGATCGTACTGGCTCGCCCCGGTGAGATCGGCGGTCTGGTAGCTGAGGAGCTCGCCGTCGGCGTAGCAGAGCGTGTTGAAGGCGTCGGCATCGGCTTGCGTCCCAGAGAGCAGCGTGCCGCCGGAGATGGTGAGATCGACCGCCAGCGTGTCGGCGAGATCGGGATCGCTCCCCGCCGGCAGCGCGCGGGCGAGCACGCCCTGGCGGCTGCCGCCGATGCTGTGCGCCACCTGCTTGTAGGTGTCGCCGTCCGAGGAGGCCCAGACATCGGCGCCGCCCCAGCCGGCGCCGCCGGAGAGCGCGATCCAGATCTCGAGGCCGGTCTCGGCGAGCGCCACCGGCGCTGCGAAGAGGATCGGCGCGTTGGTGTCGCCCGGCGCCGCGTTGGCGTTGGCGGAGAAGCCGGCGCCGGTCTGGAAGCGGTAGGCGGCGGCGGCGCCGGTGCCGGCGAGATACTCCTCGGCGGAGACCAGCAGATTGCCGTCGTCGTCCTCGGTGATCTCGGTGATGCGCACCCATTGCCGGTCGAGGCCGAGGGCGGCGTCGGTCAAGGTCACGATGTCCATGGGATCGAGCAGGATGTGGCGCTGCCCCAGGGTGAACTGATAGGTGTTGCGGATCGCCTGGCGCTGCAGCTGCAGCTGCGCCGAGAGCTGCGCCGCGGCGGGATCGGCGAAGAGATGCGCCTGGCTCGAGCCGCTGCTGCGGCGGCCGTAGAGATCGATCGCCGCCTGGTCGGTCGCCTCCACCACCTCGGTGTTGTACTGGTTGCCGCGATTGAGGAACTCGAGCTTGACGTCGTTGAGCGCGTCCGCCGGCCGCTTGCGCGTCACCAGCACGGGATCGCTGTTGCTGCCGCTGCTGCCGGTGGCGCCGGTATTCGGCAGGAAATCGTCGTCGCCGAGATCGTAGAGCGGCTGCGCCGGCGGCGCGTAGCTGTAGCCGTTGGCGCTCACCGCCGCGTCGCCGTAAGGCACCAGGGTCAGAAGGCCGCTCGACCAGACGAAGGCGCTGTTGGTGTTGGTGGCGATGTCGTCGAGCATCGAGGAAGCCTGCGCCTGGTCGGTGTAGGCGGGCGAGATCCAGAGGCCGGTCGCCAGCACATAGGACCGATAGGTCGCGAGCGAGCCGAGCCGCGCCGCCGGAAAGCCGGCGCCGTAGTCCGGATTGCTGAGGAGATCCGCGATCACTTGCGAGGGGTCGGCGTCGGTGCCGTTGGGCGCGCTGGCGTAGAAGCGGCCCAGCACCTCGAAGTTGTGGTTCGGCAGGTTGGGGCTGTCGTTGAGCTGATAGGGGTCCGCCGCCACATAGGCGAGGCCGCTGTAGCCCACCGCCTGGCCTGGAAAGCGCGACGCCAGCACGCCCCAGGGCGCCTGGCCATAGCCGCCGCCGAACACCGAGAAGCCCAGCGCTGCCGGCGAGGTCACCTGCTTGTTGGCGTAGACCGTCGAGACGCCGGCGATCGGTCCTTCCGAGAGGCCGATCGCGAGGCCGGTCTGGTAGGTGTAGGTCGTGCTGCCGCCGCTGCCGCCCTTGCCGCCGCCGCCGGCGACGCCGCCCTTGCCCGAGGAGGGCGGCGCCGACTGATGCGGGATCGCCGCGAAATCGCCGTACCAGATCAGGTTGCCGGCGATGCGGGTCGCGCCGTAGACCAGCGGGATCGCCTTCCCCAGCGACGAGGTCTGGATCTGCAGGCCGGAGACCGCCGGCTGCTGCTGCGCCTGGGCGGTCTTGGCGCTGCTGCCGAAGAGGAACGCCATTCAGTCGACCTCGTCGTGGACGCGCGGCGGCTTGCGATGATGCTCATGCGCGGCATGCGCCGGATGCGCCGCCCAGTAGGAGAAGAATTTCCTGGACCGCGCCTTGCCGTGCTCCGGCCCGGTCTCGCCCACATGAGTGAGCCAGCGCGCCGCCTCGGCGTCCTCCAGCACGCAGCCCTTGCCGAGATAGGCGTGGATGATGGTCGGCCACTCGACGACGATGCCGCCGTGGCTGAAGCAGCGGCCGAAGCGGAAGAGGACGATGTCGCCGGGATGCGGCGGCCCCGCGATCTCCCGCGTGTAGCGCGTGAGCCCCTCCAGGTAGCGCTCGGCATCGCGGTGGAGGTGCCAGTCCCAGGGATAGTGCGGGATGTCAGGAGGCTCGATGAGCTTGACCGGCGGCGCCGAGAACACCGCCGCCAGGAGCTGCAGGCAGTCGACACCGACGCCTTTCACCCGCCCCTCGTGATGATAGGGCGTGCCGAGCCAGGCGCGCGCCTCCGCCACCACAGCGGCGCGCTGTTGCCGTTCGAGTTGGGTCATGGATTTTCCTGGATGAGCGGCGCGCGATCATCCGCCGCCGGCGGCCGGCGACGTCGATAGCAACGACGAAGATGAGGCTAGAAAAACAAAACCCCGCTCGGCGGGCGCCGACGCGGGGTGTTTGTGAGCCGGGCGAGACGCCCGGCGATCAGGTGCCGGGCTTGATGCCCCAATTGATCTTCATGTCCATCCTCCGTCCGGAAGGCGAAGATGATAGCAAAGATAGAACTCGCTCGGTTACTAATCGATGTACGACGTCATCGATGGGTGACCGTCCGAAGACTATATGGGCAGCCCAGGGGGAGACGCAATGCCCGCCACGGCCTTCTGGTTTCTCATTGGAATCGCTTGCCTTTTCGGGATAACCGCGCATCTCCAGTACCCCCGATTCGTGCGCCGGCGGTACTTTTTCTATGCCGTCGTCGCGGCGCTCTCGGCCGGCGGCTTCCACATCGATCTCCGCGATCTCTGGGGCGACCCCGAAAAG
>DATKPX010000229.1:0-18063 GCA_035523855.1 Allostellaceae bacterium | reverse complement strand
ACGTCTTCACCCCGAAGCGGTCGGAATACGCCGCCTGATGAATCTCGCCGCCCATCTCACGCGGAACGCGCTGCTCCGGCCCGAGGCGCCGGCGGTGGCGCTCGGCGACGCGGTGGTGGCGAGCTGGGCCGAGCTGCAGACCCGGGTAACGCGCCGCGCCGGCGGCCTCAGGAGCAAGCTCGGCCTCGGCGCCGGCGACCGCGTCGCGCTGCTGATGAAGAACACGCCGGTCTATGTGGAGCTGCTCTACGCGGCCTGGCATGCGGGGCTCTGCGCGGTGCCGATCAACGCCAAGCTGCATCCGCGCGAGGTCGCTTTCATCCTGGAGAATGCCGGCGCCGCCGCGATCTTTGCCACGCCCGATCTCGTCGAGACCGCGGCTACGGCGCGCGGCGAAGCCAATCTCACGGCACCGATCTTCGATGTCACGAGCGCGGAGTTCGCCGCGCTCGGCGCCGGCGATCCGCTGCCGATGGCCGATGTCGGTGCCGACGACCTCGCCTGGCTCTTCTACACCAGCGGTACCACCGGCCGGCCGAAGGGCGCGATGCTCAGCCATCGCAACCTCCTCGCCATGGCGCTCAGCTACTGCATCGACGTCGATCCGCCCTCGGAGGCCGGATGCCTGCTCCACGCGGCGCCGATGTCGCACGGCTCCGGCCTCTACATCGTGCCGCACCTGATGCAGGGCCATTGCCAGGTGGTGCCGGCGAGCGGCCAGTTCGATCCCGCGGAAATCTTCGACCTGCTCGGCGCCTGGCGCGATCTCTCGATGTTCGCGGCGCCCACCATGGTGAAGCGGCTGGTCGATCATCCGGGCAGCCACAGCGCCGATGTCGAGGCGATCCGCGCCGTCGCCTATGGCGGCGCGCCGATGTATGTGGCCGATCTCAAGGCGGCGATCGGCCGTTTCGGCTTCCGCTTCGCCCAGCTCTATGGCCAGGGCGAATCGCCGATGACCATCACCGGCATGACCCGCGTGATGATCGAGGACGCCTATCAGGCCGGCCGCGACGACCGGCTGGGCTCCGTCGGCGTGCCGCAGAGCGTGGTCCAGGTCCGCGTCGCCGACCCGAACGACGAGCCGCAGCCGGCAGGCACGCCGGGCGAGATACTCGTGCGTGGCGACAGCGTGATGCGCGGCTACTGGCGCAATCCCGAGGCGACGGCGACCACCTTGCGCGGCGGCTGGCTGCACACCGGCGATGTCGGTGCCTTCGACGGCGACGGGTTCCTGACGCTGATGGACCGCTCCAAGGACATGATCATCTCCGGCGGCAGCAACATCTATCCGCGCGAGATCGAGGAGGTGCTGCTGCGCCACCCCGATGTGGTCGAGGTCTCGGTGGTGGGGGCGGCGGATTCCGAATGGGGCGAGCGCGTCGTCGCCTTCGTGGTCGCCCGCAGCGGCGGCGATGCCACCGCCGCGGGGCTCGACCGCCTCTGCCTCGAGCACATCGCCCGCTTCAAGCGGCCGAAGGAATACCGCTTCCTGGAGCAGCTGCCGAAGAACAACTACGGCAAGGTCCTCAAGACCGAGCTGCGTTTGCTGCTCAAGTAGCCCGGCGGGCACCGCGCCCGCTTTCGCGCTTATTGGAGAGATCCTCCGCCACTCACGATTGATCGTGAGCCGGCAGCGCCTTCCGCATCGCTCTTTGGAACCGTTCAAACGAAAGCGGGTTCAGTCTGAGTTCGCCGCCGGAAGCGCGGCGACGTCACACCGACCACAGGAGATGCGGCAATGAAGAAGAAGTCCCCGGGCGATCGCGACACAACGCGCCATGGCGAGGTGCCGGCGACGGTCGGGGAAGGTGGCGAGACGCATCAGGTGGCGGGCGGCGAGGTGCCGCCCTTGACGACCCAGCAGGGCGTCCCGGTTGCCGACGACCAGAACTCGCTCCGGATCGGCGCCCGCGGCCCGACGGCCCTCGAGGACTTCCATTTCCGCGAGAAGATCTTCCATTTCGACCATGAGCGGATTCCCGAGCGCGTCGTCCATGCGCGCGGCTTCGGCGCGCACGGCCATTTCGAGAATTACGAATCGCTCGCCGACCTGACCCGCGCTGATCTCTTCCAGCGTGCCGGCGAGAAGATCCCCGCCTTCGTCCGCTTCTCCACCGTCGCCGGCAGCAAGGGCTCGCCGGACTTGGCGCGCGACGTGCGCGGCTTTGCGGTGAAGCTCTACACCAAGGAGGGAAACTGGGACATCGTCGGCAACAACATCCCGGTCTTCTTCATCCAGGACGCGATCAAGTTTCCCGACATCATCCATGCCGCCAAGGAGGAGCCGGATCGCGGCTTTCCCCAGGCGCAGACCGCCCATGACAATTTCTGGGATTTCATCTCGCTCAATCCCGAGAGCATGCATATGGCGCTCTGGATCATGTCCGACCGGACGATCCCGCGCTCGTTCCGCTTCATGGAAGGTTTCGGCGTCCACACCTTCCGGCTGGTGAATGCGAGGGGGCAGTCGCGCTTCGTCAAGTTCCACTGGAAGCCGAAGCTCGGCATGCAGTCGGTGGTGTGGAACGAGGCGGTGAAGATCAACGGCGCCGATCCCGACTTCCACCGTCGCGACCTCTGGGACGCGATCCAGTCCGGCGATTTTCCCGAATGGGAGCTCGGGCTGCAGGTCTTCGACGAGGCCTTCGCCGAGCGCTTTCCCTTCGACGTCCTCGACGCCACCAAGCTCATCCCGGAGGAGGAGGTGCCGGTGCGCCGCGTCGGCCGACTGGTGCTCGATCGCTGCGTCGACAACTTCTTCGCCGAGACCGAGCAGGTCGCCTTCTGCACCCAGAACATCGTGCCCGGCATCGATTTCAGCAACGATCCACTGCTGCAGGGCCGCAACTTCTCCTACCTCGACACGCAGCTGAAGCGGCTCGGCAGCCCGAACTTCACCTACCTGCCGGTGAACGCGCCGAAATGCCCGTTCCACACCCTGCAGCAGGACGGGCACATGGCCGTCGTCAATCCGAAGGGCCGCGCCAATTACGAGCCGAATTCCTGGGGCGGCGCCAAGGGCGGGCCGCGCGAGACGCCAGAGAAGGGCTTTCGCTCCTTCCCGGCGGAGGAGGGCGGGCAGAAGCTCCGCCTGCGCGCGGAGACCTTCGCCGACCATTACAGCCAGGCGCGCCAGTTCTATCGGAGCCAGACCGACGTGGAGCAGGGGCACATCGCCGCCGCCTTCACCTTCGAGCTTGGCAAGGTGCAGACGCCGGCGATCCGCGCCCGCATGGTCTCGCATCTGATCAACGTCGACGAGGATCTCGCGCAGACGGTCGCCCAGGGGCTGGGCCTGAAGGAGCTGCCGAAGCCGGCAAAGCCGGCGCGGCCGGTCGAGACGAAGCTGAAGCCGTCGCCCGCGCTCAGCCTTCTGCGCAATGGTCCCGACAGCTTCAAGGGGCGAAAGCTCGGCGCTCTGGTGACGGACGGCACCGACGCGGCGCTGCTCAAGGCGCTGCGCGCCGCCCTCGACAAGGCCGGCGCGGTGCTGAAGCTGGTGGCGCCCGCGGTCGAGGGCGTGCGGCTCAGTGATGGGAGCACGGTTGCGGCAGATGAGAGCATCGAGGGCGGGCCCTCGGTGCTGTTCGACGCGGTGGCGCTGCTGCCGTCGGAGGCCGGCGCGAAGCGGCTCGCGGGCCATCCGGCAGCGCGAGACTTCGTCGCCGATGCCTTCGCACATGCGAAGTTCATAGCCCACGTCGCGGTGGCGCGGCCGCTGCTGGAGCGCGCCGGTGTGCCGGCGAAAGGCGATGACGGCGTGATCGAGCTCAAGAACGCCCGGGATGCCACGTCCTTCGTCGATGTCTGCGGCAAGCTGCGCTTCTGGGATCGCGAGCCGGGCTGACCGCCGCGTCAGGCACCCTGCTGCACGCGCGAGCCGTCCGGCAGCACGAAATGGGCAGTGATGCCGAGCCGCTCGACCACCGCCGCCGTCTCCGTCAGCGACATCAGCGAGAAGGTGCCGCCGCTGGCGGGGTCGAAGATGTGGTTGAAGCGCCCGGCGGGATCGAAGACGGTGCCGTAGCCGCCCGAGGTGGCGACGGCGCGATTCTCGAGAGCGATGGTCCGCTGCCCGATCCCGGCCGAGGCGGTTTGCCTAAATCGAGATGATCCGCTCGCGCAGGCGCAGCGCCGGCAGGCGCACGGTCGCGGTGGTGCCGCGCCCCGGCGCCGAGACGAGCTCGAGCGCGCCGCCATGCAGCTCCGCGAGCTGGCGCGCCAGCGGCAGGCCGAGACCGGTGCCGGCGAATTTGCGGCTGAGCGTCGATTCCAGCTGCTGGAAGGGCTGCATCGCTCGCGGGATGTCGGCGGGCGCCATGCCGATGCCGGTGTCGGCGACGGTGACCAGGAGATCGCCTTCCGGCGCCCGCGCCGCGCCAAGGCGGACCGTGCCGCCGCCGGGCGTGAACTTCACCGCGTTCGAGAGCAGGTTCAGCACGATCTGCTTGAGCTTGCCCTCGTCGGCGGCGATCAGCGGCAGGCCGGCCTCGGCGGCGCAGGAGATCTCGATGCCGGCGCGATCCGCCTGCGGCTGCATCAATGCCAGGCACCGCGTCAGCAGCGCGTCGAGATCGACCGGCTCCTCGATCAGCTCCAGGCGGCCGGCCTGCGCCTTGGAGAGATCGAGGATGCCGTTGATCAGCGACAGCAGATGCGTGCCGCTGTCGTGGATGTGGATCACATAATCGCGATAGCTGCCGACCGGTCCGCGCAGCTGGTCGCGCATCATCTCGGAAAAGCCGATGATGGCGTTGAGGGGCGTGCGCAGCTCGTGGCTCATATTGGCGAGGAAGCGCGACTTCGCCAGCGACGCCGCCTCGGCGGCATCGCGCGCCGCGGTCAGATCGCGGATGAGCGCGGTATTCTCCAGCTGCAGGCGGAAGCCCTCGGCGAGGGAGCGGCTGAAATGTCGTCCCAGCAGCATCAGCGCCGCGCAGAAGACGACTCCGAGCGTGCCCATCGCGACCGTCAGGGCGGTGCCCTGCGCCAGCAGCACGAGGGCCGGCGGCACCACCGCCGGCAGGATGAAGGCGAGCAGCGCCGGCAGATAGACCGAGGCGGAGGCGACGGCGCCCGCGCACATGCCGCCGAGGACGAAGCCGAAGAAGGCCGCCGCGTTCGGGCTCGCCGCGCTGAAGACGGCGCAGCCGAGGAACCCCCAGAGGCAGCCCGTGGCGCCGATGCCGGCGAGGTAGAGCATCGCCCAGCGCCCGATCTCCGCCGCCGTCCGCGCCCGGCGCAGGAATCGCCGCCGCAGCCAGAGCCGCAGCGGCACCACGGCGAAGAACATCGCCACCCAGACGCCGAGGGAGAGCGGCAGCCGCTCCGGCCACAGCACCGCCGCGGTGACGGGCGCATTGACCAGGTTGATGTAGAGGGCGACCGGCGAGCGATAGAGGCTGCGGATCTGCTCGACGGTGACCGCCGCGCTCGCGAAGGCGCCGCTTCTCACCGCGCCCGACGGTGCCGCGCCCGACGGTGCCGCGTCCGACGGAATGCCCGCTTCCCTCGGGGAGTTTTCCTTGTAGACGAGGGTCACGCCACCTTCTCTCGCACGACCAGGCCGGCTTCGCCTTGGCCCCTCTCGCGGGAGCAGGGACATGGCTCAGGCACCGGCGACGTGTCTCAATAAACCATGAATTCGTAAGAAAGTGTTGCGCGATCGGCGGTAACTCGGCGCCGACGCCGCCTATTTTCTCGCCTGGTCGTTGCCCTCGTCGACCGCCGCCAGCACGGCGCGGGCGATCTCGGCGGTGCCGCCGAACTCCCGCGGCCGGACGCCGCCGGCGGCGAAGGCGCGGTCGACGGCGTCGCGCACCAGCCGGCCGGCGGCCGCCGCCTCGGGAACGCCGTGCCGCTCCGCCAGCCACTCCAGCATCATCGCGCCGGAGAGGAAACTCGCGGTGGGATTGGCGGCGCCGGTGCCGGCGATGTCGGGCGCGCTGCCATGGCAGGGCTGGAACACCGCGTGGCGGTCGCCGATGTCGCCCGAGGGTGCCACGCCCATGCCGCCGATCAGGCCGGCGCCGAGATCGGAGAGGATGTCGCCGAACATGTTCTCGGTCACCACCACGTCGAAGCGCCATGGCCGCCGCACCATGTCGAGGGCGGTGGCGTCGATATAGGCGTGCTCGGCGCGGATATCGGGATGGCGCGCCGCGCGCTCGTCGAAGACGCGGCGGAAGAAGGCAAAGCTCTTGAAGACATTCGCCTTGTCGACGCAGGTGACGAGCCCGGGCGCGCCTGTCCCGCGGCGTTGCCGCGCGAGGCGGAAGGCGAAGTCGAAGAGCCGCTCGCTGACCGCGCGGGTGATCACCTGGGTGTCGCGGGCGACCGCGTCGTTCTCGACGACACCCTTGCCGCGCGAGGCGAAGAGTCCCTCGGTCGATTCCCGGATCAGCACGAAATCGAGCGCTTGGGCGCGCGGATCCGCCAGCGGTCCCGCGAGGCCGGGAATCGCGCGCACCGGCCTGACGCCCGCGTAGAGGCCGAGGTCGAAGCGGAGGTCGAGCTGCGGCGCGATCTCGGTGCCGTCGGGATAGCGGATCTGGGGATCGCCCATGGCGCCCAGCAGGATCGCGTCGGCGGCGCGGGCGGCCGCCATGGTGGCGGCGGGGAGCGCGGTGCCGGTCTCGACATAGCAGCGCGCGCCCGCCGGCAGCGCTTCGAAGGTGAGCGCCAGGTTGCTGCGTCGGCGCACCGCCTGCTGCAGCACCGCCAGGGTCGGCTCCATCACCTCCGGGCCGATCCCGTCTCCGGCCAGCACGGCGATGCGGAAGCTGTTGGCGGTCGGCATGGTCGTCCTCGCGGCGCTGTGATGGCGGCGCGAGTGGGATAGCGCCCATGCTCCGCCGCCGCTTCGCCCTCGCCATTTGAGCAGCGGGGACCTAGAATTTTCTAAGGCTGATCCCGGATCGGCCGAACATCAAACAAAGAATGATGGGGGGAACGACGATGGTGATGGGGATCTGTCGCGGCGCGTCCGCCAATTTCATGGGCCGTGCCGCTCTCGCGCTGGGCCTTCTCCTCTGCGGCATCGGCGTGGCCAGCGCCGAAGATGTCGTCCGCATCGGTCTCCCCACCAAGACCTACTGGCCCACCATCGTCTCCGAGACGGCGCTCCGGCAGAAGCTCTTCGAGAAGGAAGGCATCAAGGCGGAGCTCACCATCTACCGCAGCGGCGGCGAGGCCTTCGAGGGGCTGGCGGCGGGCGCCGCCGACATGATCCTCGATCCGCCCTCGCTGGTGGCCACCGGCCGCACCAAGGGGGTCAACACCAAGATCGTCGCCGGCGGCGCGCTCGCTTATTACGGCTGGCACCTGATGGTGCCGGCGAATTCCAAGATCGCCGAGGTGAAGCAGCTCGAGGGCAAGAAGGTCGGCATCACCGCGGCGGGCTCCGGCTCCGATCTGCTGGCGCTCTGGACCATCGCCGACCGCAAGGTCAACTTCACCCGCGTGCCGCTGGGCGGCGGCGGGCTGGTGCCGAACCTCCTCTCCGGCAATGTGGACGCGATCGTGCTCTATTCGCCGCTCACCTTCCAGGAGCTGCGCGCCAAGGAGGTGGTGAGCCTGATCGACTTCGGCAGCGCGGTGCCGTCCCATCTCAACTCCGGCTGGATCGCCACCGACAAGATGATCAAGGAGAAGCCGCAGCTGGTGCAGAAGACGGTGAACGCCCTCTATGGCGCGCTCGCCTATCTCCGCGACAACCGCGAGCCCGCGATCAAGCTGATCGCCGAGATCGACGAGTTGCAGCCGGAGATCGCCGCCGCCGAATACGAGGGGAATATCGTCAAGCTCTCCGCCGACGGCGAGATCAAGCTCGAATGGGTGACGCGCTCCCTGGAGCTGGCGAAGCTCAGCGGCATGACCGGCCTGGCACCCGCCGCCGACTGCTTCGTCACCGACTTCAAGCCCGTGCCGACCAAACCCTGACACGGGGTGAGCTCATGAACCGGGCCGGTCTCATCCTCGCGCGGCTCGCCCTCGTCGCGCTGCTGCTGGCGGCGTGGGAAATGCTGCCACGCCTTGGCCTGGTCAATCCGCGTCTGCTGCCGGCGCTCGGCGACGTGCTTGCCGCCGGCGCCGACATCGTGGCGCGGCCGGCCTTTCTGGCGGATCTTCTGACGACGCTGAGCGAGATCCTGGTCGCCTTCGCGATCGCGGTGCCCTTGGGCGCCGCGATCGGCATGCTGGTGGCGGAGAACGACTACGCCGGCGAGGTGCTGAAGCCGCTCTTCTTCTTCGTGCTCAGCATTCCGAAGTCGATCTTTCTTCCCCTGATGATCCTGGCGATCGGCATCGGCTTCTGGCAGAAGGTCGCTTATGGGATCGTCTCGACGGTCTTCATCCTGATCATGGGCGCCAGTGCCGCGGTCGAGTCCGTGCGCGGCGATCATCTGCTGGTGGCGCGCGCCTATGGCGCCAGCCGCGTCCAGGTGGTCGGCCGCGTCTATCTGCCGAGCATGCTGCCGATCCTGCTGGAGACGCTGCGCATCGCGATGATCTTCAACTTCACCGGCGTGATCCTGGCGGAGATGTACGCGTCGCGCACCGGGCTCGGCCATCTCATCGCCAGCTGGGGCGAGAATTTCCAGATGCGGCAGCTGCTCGCCGGCGTGCTGCTGGTGGCATTGATGGCGATCCTCTTCAACGAGGCGATCCGCTGGCTTGAGACCCGGTTGAGCGCATGGCGGACGTGATCGCCCTCCGCTCCGGCGCGATCGAGGTGCGCGACGTCGAGCACGTCTACGCCGCCGCCGGCGGCGAAGTGCCGGCGCTCGCCGGCATCTCGTTCGCGGTCGAGCCGGGCCGCTTCACGGTGATCGTGGGCCCCAGCGGCTGCGGCAAATCCTCGCTGCTGATGATGATGGCGGGGCTCCGCCGGCCGACCCGCGGCAGCATCCTCTGCGGCGGCGAGCCGATGACGGCGCCCGATCCCGACCGCGTCGGCGTGATGTTCCAGGACGCGAGCCTCTTCCCCTGGCTCACCGCCGCCGACAATGTCGAATTCCCGCTGGCGATCCGCAAGCTGCCCAAGGCGGAGCGCCGCCAGCGCGCGGCCGAGATGCTGCGCCTGGTCGGACTCGCGGGCTTCGAGGGGCGATATCCCCATGAGCTCTCCGGCGGCATGAAGCAGCGCGTCTCAATCGCGCGCGGCCTGGTGCAGGATCCGCCGGTGCTGCTGATGGACGAGCCCTTCGCCGCCCTCGACGAGCAGACCCGCATGACCATGGGCGAGGAGCTGCTGCGCATCTGGTCGGAGACCCGCAAGACCGTGGTCTTCGTCACCCACAGCCTCACCGAGGCGGTCTATCTCGCCGACGAGGTGCTGGTGATGTCGCCGCGGCCGGGCCGCATCCTCGACCGCATCGAGGTCGGCCTCGCGCGCCCGCGCACCTACGAGATGATGGCGAGCGACGCCTTCGGCCGTCTGCGGGACCGGATCTGGCAGCAGATCCGGACCGCGGCATGAGCGCGCGCACGCTGCGCTGGGTCATCGTCGCGGCGCTGCTGGCGCTGTGGGAGGCGCTGCCGCGGCTCGGCCTCATCGCCGAGCTGTTCCTGCCGCCGCTCAGCGCGACGCTCCGCGTCGCCGTCGTCGACTGGCGCGAATATGCCGACAACCTGCTGGTGACGCTCTACGAGGTGGGCGTCGCCATGGTCTTCGCCTGCGGCGGCGGCATCCTCGCCGGCGCCGCCATCGGCGGCTTCGTCCTCAGCCGCAATCTGCTGCTGCCGATCTTCTCCACGCTCTACGCGGTGCCGATCGTGATCCTCTATCCGGTGTTCACCGCCTGGCTCGGCATCGGCTCGGAATCGAAGATCGCCTTCGCCGCCGTCTATGGCTTCTTCCCGACCATGCTCGGCACCGCCTCCGGCATCCGCACCATCGACCCGCAGCTGCTGCTCGCAGCGCGCGCCATGGGCGCCTCGCTGCCGCAGCGGATCGGTCGCGTCATCATCCCCGCCTCGATCCCGACCGTGCTGGCGGGGCTCCGGCTCGGCGGCGCCCTCGTCATCGTCGGCGTGGTGGTGGCGGAGATGCTGACCGCGAGCGCCGGCATCGGCTATCTCGTCACCCGATACCGCACCATCCTCGACAGCACCCATGTCTTCGCCGGCGTTCTCCTGATCATCCTGCTGACCGTCGCGTTCAGCGCCCTGGTGCGCGCGATCGAGCGCCGCACCGTGATCTGGCAGGCCGCCGGCCGCCGGCGCGAGCAGACCATCGGCGAGGGCGCCGCGCCGGCGGCAGCGTAGAGCTTTTTCCAAGGAGTGATCGTCATGCCCGAAAAGCCAGCGCCCAAGATCCTGCCTGCCACGGTGGTCGGCAGCTATCCGCAGCCGGATTGGCTGATCGACCGCGCCATGCTGTCGAAGACGGTGCCGCGCGTCCGCATGAAGGAGATCTGGCGGGTGGCGGAGCCCTATCTGGAGCAGGCGCAGGACGACGCCACGCTCCTCGCCATCCGCGCCATGGAGACCGCGGGCCTCGACATCATCACCGACGGCGAGATGCGCCGCGAGAGCTACTCCAACCGCTTCGCCACCGCGCTCGACGGCATCGACATCGAGACGCCCGCCGTCATCGTGAATCGCGCCGGCAATCCCACACCGGTGCCGCGGGTCGTCGGCCCGATCCGCCGCCGCCAGCCGGTGGAGCTCCGCGATATGGAGTTCCTGCGGCGCAACACCGCGCTCCCGGCGAAGATCACCCTGCCGGGCCCCTTCACCATGGCGCAGCAGGCGAAGAACGAGTTCTACCGCGATGACGAGGAGATGGCGATGGACTTCGCCGCCGCCGTCAACGCCGAGGCGCGCGACCTCATCGCCGCCGGCGCCGACGTGATCCAGCTCGACGAGCCGTGGCTGCGCAACGATCCCGAGGCGGCGAAGCGCTACGCGGTGAAGGCGATCAATCGCGCGCTCGAGGGCCTGACGGCAACGACAGCCGTGCACCTCTGCTTCGGCTATGCGCAGCTCGTCGGCGACAACAAGCCCACGGCCTATTCCTTCCTGCCGCAGCTCGCCGACACCACGGCGCAGCAGATCTCCATCGAGGCGGCGCAGCCCAGGCTCGATCTCGGCATCCTCCGCGACCTCGCCGGCAAGACGGTGATGCTGGGCGTCATCAGTCTCGCCGATCCCGCCGTCGAGACGCCGGATGTCGTGGCGGAGCGGCTGCGCGCCGGGCTCAAATACCTGCCGCCCGAGCGCCTCATCGCCGCGCCCGATTGCGGCCTCAAATACCTGCCGCGCGACACCGCCTTCGGCAAGCTCAAGTCGCTGAGCGCCGGCGCGCGGATGGTGCGCGAGAGCCTGAGCTGAGTCAGGAGAGCGCGAGGTGCCGGACGCCGCGCAGCAGGGCCTTGCGCACTTCCCACTCGGTGGCGGGCTCCAGCGGCTCCAGGACCTTTGCCTCGCCGCCTGACAGCACCGCGATCGGCATGCCCTCGCGATAAATGACGCGGTTGCCGGCGAGCGCCGGCAGCTTCGCTCCCGGCGTCAGGATGCCGACGAGGTTGAGCGGATCGGCGCCGGAGAGCGACAGCGCGCCGCCCTCGTCCTGCTCGCGACGCTGCTTGCGGAGCGCCGTTACCGCATCGGGGAGCGCGAACTGCTCGCCGGAGAATCCCGCGACGAAGCGGCCGCCGCGGATCTCGCCGCGCGCCTCCAGGCGTCGATAGACCCGCAGCAGATCGCGCCAGGGCGGCAGCCAGTCCGCCTCGCGGCCGAGCATGCGCCAGAACACCACCCCGTAGCGGCGCAGCAGCGCCCGCGCCACGTGCTCGACGGGATCGACATTGCTCTCGGCGGCGGGGCGCTGCCGCGCGCGGCGCGCCAGCGTCCAGCGCCCGGCATCCTCCATGCCGCTGGCGCTGCGGCCGCGCCGTCCGGCGCGCCGGTCGGCCGGCATCAAGAGAATGCGCAGGCCGCTGAAGCTGTCGGAGTTGGTGAGGCCCAGCGCCACCAGCTCGGCGAGCGCCTCCTCGACCTGCGGCCGGAGG
The DNA here is from genome assembly GCA_035523855.1 of Allostellaceae bacterium. Lineage (GTDB taxonomy): Bacteria > Pseudomonadota > Alphaproteobacteria > ATCC43930 > CGMCC-115725 > DASZHJ01. The sequence continues at coordinate 6,043 of DATKPX010000229.1, read as the reverse complement.
AGGCCGGTGCCGTCCACCAGCTCGTCGAAGAAGGAGGCGCCGTGCTCGCGGATGCAGTCGAGCACCGCCTCGGCACGGCCGCTCGGCTTGGTGCCGTCGAGCGGCGGCGAGAGCGAGGCCCAGAGTGCGGCGTGGCGGCGCGGCAGCAGGGTGATCGGCGTCGTCCGCACCGGCGAAGCGGCGCGCTCGCCGCTCTTGCCGCCGCCGGCGCGCGGCTTCAGCCGCGCCCAGACCACGCGGCCGGAGAGGCAGAGATCGTCGAGCCAGGCCGGGTCGTAGCCTTGCAGCCGCGCCGGCAGGATCTCGCTCTCCCAGGCGGCGGCCGGCGCCTCGAAGCCCTCGAGCTGGCCGATGATCGCCTCCAGCGCGTCGGGTCCTTCCATCCGCGTGTCGGCGGAAATCCGCTGCCAGGCGAAGAGGAAGCGCAGGAAGTCGCGCGCCGCCACCGGCTCGATCTCGGCGCGGAGCCGCTTCACCGTGTAGCGGTGGATGCGCGCCAGCAGGCGCCGGTCGCACCATTCCTCCGTCTCGCCGCCCGGCGTGAAGCGGCCGCGCATGGCGAAGCCTTCGACTTCCAGCGCGGCGAGCGCTGGCGCGATGTCGTCGGCGCCGAGGCCGAGCGGTGCCGCCAGCGCCGCTTGCGTCACCGGCCCCAGCCCTTCGAGCCGGCCGCGCAGCAGCTCGACCAGGGCCTCCTCGGCGGCAACGTCCTTGTCCAGGTTGGCCGGCGCCTTGATCGGCGGATGGCATGTCGCCTTCGGCCAGAGCGCCGCCAGGTGCGGCAGCCGCTCCGCCGCGATCCAGAGCGTGGCGCCCGGAGCCTCGACGCGCGCCGCCCGCGTCTGGCGGCCAAGCGCCGTCAACCACTCGCGCCATTGCGGCTCAGCCTCCACCTCCGCCGCCGAGAGGAAGCCCAGCCAGACCATCGCATCATGCAGCTCGTCGGCATTGGCGGGATCGGGCCAGGCTTCCTCGCGCACGCGGGCGATCGCGTCGGCATCGAGGCGGCCGAGATCCGCCGCCTCCTCGGGCGCCAGCCAGCGCCGCGCCATCACCGCCTGGGTGCGGCGCTCCTCCAGCGGCGCGTCGTCGAGGAAGGCATAAGGCCGCGCCGACAGCACTTCGAGCGCGAGCGGCGAGGGCTCGGTCAGGTCGCGCGCGACGATGCGGATGGCGCCGCTCTCGATGCGCTTCAGCAGCGCCTCGAGGCCGGCGATGTCCATGGCGTCCTCGAGGCAATCCTCGATGGTCTGGCGCACCAGCGGATGGTCGGGGATCTCGCGCGGCCCCACCAGATTCTCGCCACAGGCCACCTGGTCGGGGAAGATCGCCGCCACCAGGTCCTCCGCCTGCATGCGCATGAGCTGCGGCGCCACCTTCTTGCCGCCGCGGAAGCGCGGCAGGGCGAGGGCCACGCCGGCGACCCAGCGCCAGCGCGTGTTGAACATCGGCGCGTCGAGCAAGGCCTCGGTCAGGAGATCGCGCACGCTTGCGGAGTGCAGATAATGGGCGACGCCGGCGAGCTCGAAGCTGTGCGCCGACGTGAGCGACAGCACGATGTTGTCCTCGGTGGCGGCTGCCTGCAGCTCGAAATTGAATTTTCTGCAGAAGCGTTTCCGGAGCGCCAAGCCCCAGGCGCGGTTGAGCCGGCTGCCGAAGGGCGAATGGAGGACGAGCTGCATGCCGCCGGACTCGTCGAAGAAGCGCTCCAGGATGAGGGTGTCGTGGGTGGGCAACGCCCCCAGCGCCGCGCGGCCGCCGGCGAGATACTCGGAAAGCTGCCGCGCCGCCGGCTCCACGAGACCGCGCGTCTCGATGAGCCAACGCTCGGCCGCTGCGCCGCTCGGGTCGTTTTCGAGCTTCGCCCCCACGTCCTCGCGGAGCCGCGAGACCGACTGCGACAGCTCGTCGCTGCGCCCCGGCGCTTCGCCGAGCCAGAACGGGATCGTCGGCGGCTGGCCGGCGGCGTCCTCGACGCGGACGGTGCCGCGCTCGACGCGGATGATGCGATAGGAGGTGTTGCCGAGCTGGAAGATGTCGCCGCCCATGCTCTCGATGGCGAAATCCTCGTTCACCGTGCCGATGACGTGGTTCTCCGGCTCCAGCAGCACCTGGTAGTCGGCGGTGTCGGGAATGGTGCCGCCTGATGTGATCGCCGTGAGTCGCGCGCCGCGCCGACCGCGGAGCGTGTGGTTGACCGCGTCGTGATGGATGAGCGCGCCGCCGCGGCCGCGCCTGGTGCTGAAGCCCTCCGCCAGCATGGCGATGAGCGCGTCGAAATCCGCCCGCGGCAGCTCGCGATAGGGCATGGCACGGCGGAAGCGGGCGAAGAGCGCGTCCTCGTCCCAGTCCCGCGCCGCGGTCTCGGCGACGATCTGCTGCGCCAGCACGTCGAGGGGCCGCTGCGGGATGGTGAGCCGATCGAGCTCGCCGCGGCCGACGCTGTCGAGGAGCGCCGCGCATTCGACGAGCTCGTCGCGGGAGAGCGGGAAGAGCCGGCCCTTTGGGGTGCCGTCGATCGCATGGCCGGAGCGGCCGACCCGCTGCAGAAAACTGGCGATCGAGCGCGGCGAGCCGAGCTGGCAGACCAGATCGACCTCGCCGAAGTCGATGCCGAGCTCCAGCGAGGCGGTGGCCACCAACGCCCTAAGGCTGCCGCTCTTCAGGCGCTGCTCGGCGTTGAAGCGCTGCTCCTTGGCGAGGCTGCCGTGATGGGCGGTGACGTATTGCTCGCCGATGCGGTCGGAGAGCTGGCGGGTGACGCGCTCGGCGAGGCGGCGGGTGTTGACGAAGATGAGGGTGGTGCGGTGCGTCTCGATGAGGCTCGCGAGCCGGTCATAGACCTGCTGCCAAACCTCCGCCGACATCACCGATTCGAGCGGCGAGGGCGGCATCTCGATGGCGAGGTCGCGGGCGCGGCGATGGCCGGAATCGATGATCCGGCATTCGGGCGCGGAGCCCTCGGCACCGGCGCCGACCAGGAAGCGCGCCACTTCCTCGATCGGCTTCTGGGTCGCCGAGAGGCCGATGCGCAGCAGCGGCTTGTCCGAGAGCGCCTGCAGCCGCTCCAGCGACAGCGCCAGGTGCACGCCGCGCTTGTTGGGGGCGAGCGCGTGGATCTCGTCGACGATCACGCTCCGCGTCGTCGCCAGCATGGCGCGGCCGGATTCCGAGCCGAGCAGGATGTAAAGCGATTCCGGCGTGGTGACGAGGATGTGCGGCGGCCGGCGGCGCATGCGCTCGCGCTCGTGGGACGGCGTGTCGCCGGTGCGCACCCAGCTGCGGATCTCGAGGTCGGGCAGGCTGGAATCGGCGAGCGCCTGGCGGATCCCGGCGAGCGGCGCCTCCAGGTTCTTGCGGATGTCGTTGGAGAGCGCCTTCAGCGGCGAGACATAGACGATCTGCGTCTCGTCCTCGAGGCCGCCCGCCTCGAGCCCCTGACGCACCAGCCCGTCGATGGCGGCGAGGAAGGCGGCGAGCGTCTTGCCGGAGCCGGTCGGCGCCGCGATCAGCACGTGGCGGCCGGCCTTGATCTCCGGCCATGCCTCCAACTGCGCCGGCGTCGGCGCGGCGAAGCTGCGCTCGAACCAGGCGGCGACGGCGGGGTGGAAGAGGGGAACCAGGCTCATGCAGGGAACCGTAGGGGAAACGCCATGGCGGAGGCTAGCGCGATCGCGGGTCAGAATGTGTCAGCAGGCACCGTGATTTGGGCCCGCCGCGCAACTTCCGCAAGAGGCGCGATCGGCGTTCGATTTCAACTCGCTAACCGCAAGAGAGCGGCGTGGACGGCGTCCGCCACCGCGATCGCATCCTCCTTGAGCCGGCGCTCTCGCTCGGCGCGCGAGCGGTCGAAGGGCATGCGCACCGGCGCGCCGCCCGCGACCGGGCGCGCCGCGCGCACGGCTCTCGCGTATTGGGCGACGCCGGCGGCGTAGTCCTCCGCCGAGGTGAGGAGGTCGGGCCGGAGCGCGACGATGACGAAGCCGAATTGCGCGAGGTCGGGCGGAATGAAGGGGCTGCCGGCCAGCGCCCCCAGCATCTGCACGACGAGGCCCAGGCCCGAGCCCTTGGCGCCCGCCCAGGGCGCGAAGGCGCCGGCGAGGGCCGATGCGGGATCGCGGGTGGGATGGCCCTCCGCATCGAAGGCGACGCCCGCCGGCAGCGTGTTGCCGAGCCGGCGGGCGAGCATGACCTCCGCGTGGATGATCGCCGAGGTGCCGATGTCCCAGATCACCGGCGCCTCGGCGCTCGGAAAGCCGAAGCAGATCGGGTTGGTGCCGAAGCGCCCTTCGCTGGCGCCATGGGGGGCGACCCAGGGCGAGGCGTTCGACGCGATCATGGTGACGAGGCCTGCCGCCGCCGCCATCTCGGCATAGTAGGAGAGCATCCCCGTGTACCAGGTGTTGTTGGCGCCGACGATGGCGATGCCGGCAGCCTTGGCCTTCTCGATGGCGATCGCCGTCGCGCGATGGGCGACGATGTAGCCGAGCCGGTCGCCGCCATCGAGAAGCGCGGAGACCGCGGTCTCCTTCTCCAGCCTGATCGGCTGCGGATGGTAGCCGGTGCGGCCGAAGCGCTCGGCGATGCTGATCGCCCGCGCGAGGCCGCCATACTGCAGCCCGCGCAGCTCGCAATCGATGAGATGGTCGGCGATCAAGCCGGCCTCGGCGGCATCATGGCCGAGGGCGCGCATCACCCGCTCGGCGAGCGCGCGGGCCTCGGCGACCGTGAGACGCATGGGCTCCTCCCGGAAATCTCCTCGATATAAGGGCAGTTTGTGGGGCTTGCCGCGGGCCGTCCAGCCCGCCTTGCCGCTTCCTGCGCCCTCCCCTAGACTTTTCACGCGTCACTTTCGGAGGCGATCCCATGGCCGAGACCCGGGCGGTGCTGATCGTGCCCGCCAACAACACCACCATGGCGCGGGAGATGAGCGCGCTGGCGCCGGATCTCGCGCCCTTCGCGGTGGCGCGCGTGCCGGTGCCGCCGGAGGGCGTGACGGTGGAGAACATGCCGGCCTACGCGCGCAGCACGCTCGCGGCGGTGGCGGAGTTCCTGCCGCTGCGGCCGGCGCTCGTCGTCCATGGCTGCACCGCCGCGGGATTCCTCTCCGGCGCCAGGGGCGTGGCGGAGATCACCGAGGCGCTCCGCCAGCGCAGCGGCGCCACGGTGGTGAGCACCGCCGCCGCGATGATCGCGGTGCTGCGCCACGAGGGCGTGCGCGAGACCGCGGTGGCGACGCCCTACCTCGCGCCGGTCAATGACGGGCTCCGCGCCTATCTCGCCGAGGCCGGCATCGCGGTGGAGGTGCTGGAGAGCCTGAGCTGCCCCGACGTGGCGTCCCTCGGTCGCGTCACCGAGTCTGAGGTGCTCGAGCTCGCGCTCCGCACGGTGACGCCGCGCAGCAAATCCCTTTTCATCGCCTGCTCGCAGCTGCCGACGGCCGGCGTGCTGCCCGAGCTCCGCGCCCGGCTCGGCATTCCCGTCTGGTCCTCGATCAGCGCCACCGCCTGGGCCGCCACCCGCGCGCTGGCGGCGCCGGAGCGCGCCGCGGAATAGGGCCGCCTGAGCGGTTGACCGCGCCGGTGCCGCCGCAACCGGCGATCCCCTCGGGCGGGAGGCTGGAACGAAATCCCCCGCAGCCTAATCTATCTGGTCTCGACACGCCTCCAGCCAGGGGATCTCGAATGGTTGACCGGGAAGACGAGGACCAGGACACGCCGATCGAGATCGACATCGATCCGGAGAAAGTCTGCTTCATCATCATCAAGGCGCGCGAATTCGACGGCAAGGTCGAGCCGGTGGAGCCGGATCCCGGCTCCAACCCGGCCGATGACGAGGAGGGCGGGGTGCTGGCGGATTATGCCGACGATCCGACGCTCGAGGAGCTGCACGCGGTCATCGATGCGCTCAACGAGGACGAGGTGATCGATCTCATCGCCATGGTCTGGGTCGGTCGCGGCGATTTCGCCCGCGACACCTGGTCCGATGCCCGGCGGCTCGCCGGCGAGCGACACAAGCGTCGCTCCGCCCGCTATCTCCTCGG
>DATKPX010000228.1:0-7202 GCA_035523855.1 Allostellaceae bacterium | reverse complement strand
GAGGCATAGCCCATCTTCAGGTACTGGAAGCCGTTCTGATAGATGTCGAAGACGAGAACGCGCACCGCCTGGCCCGGCGCCGCCTGGGAGCCCAGCGTCATCACATAGACCTGGGTGAAGACGTTGAAGGCGTTGATGGTGGCGGTCACCAGCACATAGAGCAAGATCGGCTTCAGCAGCGGAAAGGTCACGTAGCGGAAGCGCTGCCAGGCCGAGGCGCCGTCGAGCCCGGCCGCCTCCAGATACATCTCGGGAATGTTGCGGATGCCGACCAGGAACAGGATGAGGTTGTAGCCCAGCACCTTCCAGACGCTCATGATGATGAGCGCCCAGAGCGCGATATGAGGGTCGGTCAGCCACGGCACCGGCGCGATGCCGAGGAAAGAGAGCGCGTAGTTGAGCAGGCCGTAGTTGTAGTCGTAGATCCACTTCCAGGCGATCGCCATCGGCACCATCGGCGTGATGACGGGCAGGAAGTAGATGGTCTGGTAGATCGCCGCGAGCCGGCCCTTGCGTGCCAGGAAGAGCGCCAGCGGCAGCGCCAGCGCGGTGCTGAAGATGACGGTGGCGAAGGAATAGATGAAGGTGTTGACGAGGGCGAGGCGGAAGTTCTCGTCCTGCAGCAGCTGCTCGTAGTTGGCGAGCCCGATGAACGGCTTCAGCGGCTTGATCAGGTCCCAGCGGTAGAAGCTGAGCACCACGCTCCAGCCGATCGGGAAGATGCGCGCATAGGCGAAGAGCGCCATGACCGGCGCCAGCGCCATGTAGCAGAACAGCAGCAGCCGCCACTCCGCCCGCATCTCGCTCCAGCGGGCGGCGAGGGCGCCTCGCGTCCTTCGACGCGCCCCCTTCGGTTGCTTGCTCAGGATGAGGCTTTTCTTTGTGGCATCATTCATCTACCTCATCCTGAGCAAGCGAAGCGGAGCGCAGCGCGTCGCAGGACGCAACGGCGCCCGTTCCGACCCTTCGCGCTCACCGAGCTCCGAAACGTAAACTACCCTCACGTGGCGCTGTAGAGATCCGCCTCCTTGAGCAGCTGGTCGGTCTGCGCCGCCATGGCGTGGACGGCCTCGGCGAGCTTCGCCGGGTTGCCGTTGAGGGCGGGGTCGATGTAGGCGGCGGTGAGCTTGTCCGCCATCTTGCTCTGGATCTCGTCCCAGGGCGTCAGGATCGGCTCGACGTAGTAGGTCATGTCCTTGGGCGGCGTGACGAAGGTGGCGAATTGCGGCGTCTTGTCGAGGAGCGGCTTCCAGTCCACGTCCTGGCGCTCGGAGACCCAGCCGGTCATCGCGGTGATGCGCAGCGAGTTCTCGGGGTTGGTGAGGAATTTGAGGAATTCCCAGGACGCCTTCTGGTTGCTGCTCTTGCCGTTGACGTAGATCGCCCAGGGCTGCAGCAGCATCTTGTGCGGGCTCGACGCCGTCCATTTCGGGATCGGCGCGACGCCGTAGTCGAGCTTCGGATTCTTCTCCTGGATCTCGCCGATGACCCAGGCCTCGCGGAACAGCATCGCCGTGGTGCCGGCGACGAAGGCGGCGGCGTCGTGCTGCACCTTGGGATCGTCGAACTTGTATTTCTGCACCGCATCGACGACGAATTGCAGCGCCGCGCGGCCGGCGTCGTTGTCGAAGTTGTTGTGGTACTTGCCGCCGGAGGCCGGGGCGATGACGGAGGCGCCGGCGCCTTCCAGAATATAGCGGAACTTCTCGGTGATGCCGCTGCCCTGGCCGGAGAGGCGGAGACTCAACCCGCTCCGCGTCATCTTGCCGGAGCTGTCGAACTTCGTCAGCTTCTGTGCCGCCGCGATCAAGTCGGGGAAGGTCGCCGGCGGCTCGGCGATGCCGGCCTCGGCGAACATCGCCTTGTTGTAGTACATCGAGGCCTTGCTGCCTTCCATCAGCGGCAACCCATAGGTCTTGCCCTTCCAAGTGCAGAAATCCACCACCTGCTTGTTCCAGGCGCCGCCCTTCAGATACTGGTCGACGTCGCCGGGGTTGGGCTCGATGAAGCCGCTGTCGATGAAGTTGATGCTGATGTTGGTGCCGATGTCGTAGATATCGGGGCCGGTGCCGGTGGGCACTGCCGCGCTCAGCTTCTGCTCCATCTCGCGGAGCGACGTGCTGAAATAGGTCAGCTTCACCTCCGGGTGCAGCTTGGTATAGGCGTCGCCCACCGCCTGGTAGAAGGGCTGCAGCTCCGGAAAGCCGGTCCAGATGGCGAGGGTGGTCTCGCCGGCGGCGCGCGCGCTCGGCGCCGCGCCCAGTCCCGTCACCCCTGCCAGCCCGGCGCCTGCCGCCAGCTTCAGCACGCTTCTGCGATCGATGCCGCTGCTCTTGTCCTGCTTCATTGTCCGCACCCCCGATTTTGGAAGACCGGCCTCGGTCTTCACCGCCCCGCGCGCGTTCTCGCGCCGGAGCCGAGGAAAGCCTAATCCCGCAGTTAAGACGCCACAACCGCGCGGGAGATGGTCGAGGCGCGGCACTCCTCGACAATGACTGGTGGCATCGATGCTGCCGGCGCGCATTGCCGCGGCGGCTCGCCCGGCGCTTGCCGGCGGTCTCCCTGTGTACTAGTATACAAGAAGAGGCGGCAAAGAAGCCGATGGGAAGGGAGGAAGTCCTGTGGCCGTGGCCCGGCATGCGAGCGCGCTCCGCGACGTCGTTCCGGCCGAGACCGCCCGCGCCATCGGCGCGCGGCTCTACCAGGATCTGCACGACGACATCATCAGCGGCCGGCGCCGGCCGGGCGAGGATCTCTCGGAGACCCGGGTCGCCGAGCAGTATGGCGTCAGCCGCACGCCCGTCCGCGAGGTGTTCCATCGCCTCGTCGAGGAGGGCTTCCTCCGCGTGGTGCCGCAGGTCGGCACTTACGTTGCGCCAATCAACCTCGCCGCCGTCCGCGACAGCCAGTACATCCGCGAGGCGCTCGAATGCCGCGCCATCCGGATCACCGCGGCGAAGGCCAAGGCGCCGGCGATCCGCGCGCTGCGCCAGGAGCTGAGGGTGCAGGAGCGCGCGGTGGCGATCGGCGACCGCGCCCGCTTCTTCGCCTCCGACGAGCGCATGCACCAGACGCTGCTGACGGCGGCCGGCCATCCCCAGGTCTGGGACACCATCGCCGCCGCCAAGGCGCAGCTCGACCGCGTGCGCTATCTGTCGCTGGAGGCGGGCGACTGGCTCGCCATGATCTTCGAGCAGCACCGCGTCCTCATCGACCGCATCGCGGATCACGACGCGGCGGGCGCCGAGCGCGCCATGCAGGCGCATCTCCGCACCGTCTTCGCCGCCGCCGATCGCATCGCCGCCGAGCACGCGGACTTCTTCGAGGGCGCGCGGGCGAAGCCGCGGCGCCGCCGCGCCTGAGCCGTCCTTCATCCGCCGGGAGCCTGCTTCGTGAAGATATCGGACATCAAGGTCACCACCGTCACCGTGCCGCTGGAGGCGCCGCTCCGGCACAGCAACGGCGCCCATTGGGGCCGCTTCGTGCGCACGGTGATCGAGGTGGAGACCGACGAGGGCATCACCGGCCTCGGCGAGATGGGCGGCGGCGGCGAGAGCGCCGAGCTCGCCTTCGCCGGCCTCAAATCCTATCTGGTCGGCCACGATCCCTTCGAGCTGGAGCGGATGCGCTTTGCCATCTGCAACCCGACCGCGTCCCTCTACAACAACCGGACCCAGCTCTATGCCGCGCTGGAATTCGCCTGCCTCGACATCATCGGCAAGAAGCTGGGCGTGCCGGTCCACGATCTCCTCGGCGGCCGCGTGCGCGAGCGTGTCGCCTTCGCGAGCTATCTCTTCTTCCGCTATCCGAACCCGGAGACCGGCCGCGGCGAGGTGAGGACCGCGGACCAGCTCGTCGCCGAGGCGAAGGCGCTCAAGGCCGCGCACGGCTTCACCTCCCACAAGCTCAAGGGCGGCGTCTTTCCGCCGGACTACGAGCTCGCGTGCTTCCGCGCCCTGGCGGCGGCGGTGCCGGGCGAGGGCGTGCGCTACGATCCCAATGGCGTCTTGACGCCGGACCAGGCGATCCAGTTCGGCCGCGCCATCGAGGATCTCCGCAACGATTACCTCGAGGACCCGACCTACGGCCTGGCATCGATGCGCCGCGTCCGCGAGAAGGTGCGCATGCCGCTCGCCACCAACACCGTGGTGGTGAATTTCGAGCAGCTCGCCGCCAACATCCGGGATCCCGCCGTCGACGTGATCCTGCTCGACACCACCTTCTGGGGCGGCATCCGGCCCTGCATCAAGGCGGCGGGCATCTGCGAGGCCTTCGGCCTCGGCGTCGCCGTCCATTCCTCCGGCGAGCTCGGCATCCAGCTCGCCACCATGCTGCATCTGGGCGCGGTGGTGCCGAATCTCGGCTTCGCCGCCGACGCGCACTATCACCACCTCGCCGACGACATCATCGAGGGCGGCAAGTTCGTCTATAAGGACGGCGCCATCGCGGTGCCGCGGACCCCCGGCCTCGGCGTCACCCTCGACCGCGAGAAGCTCGGGAAATATGCCGAGCTCTACAAGTCGCTGGGCGGATATCCCTATGACCGCGATCCCGCGCGGCCCGGCTGGTATCCGCTGGTGCCGAACGCCGACTACGCCGATCCCGCGCGGGCGGACCGGCCGTCGCTGCAGACGCGATGACGGGCATGGCCAGATTGACCCGCGCCGCGCTGGCGACGCTGCCGGCCCAGGTGGGGCGGCCGGATTTCGATCCGGCGACGCTCAGGACCGGCATCGTCCATCTCGGCATCGGCGCGTTTCACCGCGCCCACGAGGCGTTTCATACCGAGCCGCTGCTGGCGCGGACGCCGGAGTGGGGCATCCTGGGCGCCAGCCTGCAGCGCCCGGACACACGCGACGCACTAAGGCCGCAGGACTGGCTCTACACCCTGGCCGAGCGCGGGCCTGACGGCGACCGGCTGCAGGTGATGGCGCCGCTCACCGGCATCCTGGTGGCGCCCGAGGATCCGGCCGAGCTGGTGCGGCGCATGGCCGATGCCGCCGTCCGCATTGTCTCGATAACCGTCACCGAGAAGGGCTACTGCCGCCGCGGCAGCGAGCTCGACGAGGACCATCCCGGCATCCGCCACGATCTCGCCGAGCCTGCGCGGCCGGTGACCGCCCTGGGCTTCCTCGCCGCCGGCCTCCGCGCGCGCCGCGCCGCCGGCATCGCGCCCTTCACCGTCCTCACCTGCGACAACCTGCCGGCCAATGGCGAGACCGTGCATCGGCTGCTCGCCCGTTTCGGCGCGCTCCTCGATCCCGAGTTCGGCCGCTTCATCGCCGGCGAAGTGGCCTGTCCCGCCACCATGCTGGACCGCATCGTGCCCGCCACCACCGATGCCGACCGCGCCGCGATCTCCCGCGCCATCGGTGTCGAGGATGCCTGGCCGGTGGTGGCGGAGCCGTTCAGCCAGTGGATCGTCGAGGATAATTTTCCGGGAGGCCGGCCGGACTGGCCGGCGGGCGGCGCCACGCTTGTGCGCGATGTCCGCCCCTACGAGGAGATGAAGCTCCGCCTCCTCAACGGCAGCCATTCCACCATCGCCTATCTGGGTCAGCTCGCCGGCTGGGCCAGCGTCGCCGACGCCATGGCAATGACCGCGCTCCGCGACCACGTGGCGGCGCTGATGCGCGAGGTGGCGGAGACGCTGCGGCTCCCGCCCGAGATCGATTGCGTCGCCTATCAGCGGCGGCTCATCGAGCGCTTCGCCAATCCCGGCCTCCGGCATTTGACCGCGCAGATCGCCATGGACGGCTCGCAGAAGATGCCGCAGCGGCTCTTCGCGCCGGCGCTCGACCGGATGCGGCGCGGGCAGGAGACGCGGCGGATCGCGCTTGGCGTCGCCGCCTGGCTCCGCTTCCTGCAGGGCCGCTCGGATCACGGGGCGGCGCTCACCCTGAGCGACCCGCTGGCGGCGCGGCTCGGCGCGGCGGCGCGCGATGCTGCGGATTCCGCGGCGCTCCGCGACGCGATCTTCGCCATGAGCGACCTGGTGCCGCCGGATCTCGCCGCCGCGCCCGGCTTCCGCGCCGAGGTGCTGGAGGCGCTGGAAAGCCTCGCCGTCCGCGGCGGCGCCGCGACGGTCGAGCGCTGGAGTTGAGATCTTGAACCGCCACTGCACCGGAGTGCGGGGCATAGAAGGGAGAAGAGGATGATACGGGCAAGACACCTGATGGCGCTGGCCGCCGCCGCCGCGGTTTTCGCGGCGACCTCGACCATGGCGCAGGAGCCGCCGAAGCCGGGCGAGAGCCCGCGCGTCGACGCCATCCGCAAGGCGGGCGCGCTGCGCGTGGCGGTGCTGGCGAACGCGCCGTGGCTGGTCGAGAACACGACGGGCGACGGCGACAAGTGGTCGGGCTCCGCCTGGATGCTGACGCAGGAATACGCGAAGCTCTTGGGCGTCAAGCTCGAGCCGGTGCTGGTCAGCCACGAGACCAAGGTGCCGGTGCTGGCGGCGAACCAGGTCGATCTCTCGATCACGCCGCTGGCGGAGACGCCCGATCGCGACAAGGTGGTGGATTTCGTCCTCTACTCCAACACCAGCGTCTGCATGTTCGGCCTCGCCGGCAATCCGAAATTCGCCAAGCTGAAATCGGTGGACGAGCTCAACAGCCCGGATTTCACCATCGCCTATTTCATCGGCGGCGGCGAGGAGGGCTGGGTGAAGGAGCGCTTCCCCAAGGCGACGCTGCGCGGCGTCACCAATTCCGGCGCCACCGCGCCGCTCGAGGACGTGATGGCGAAGCGCGCCGACGCCGCGCCGATCAACCGCGTGCCGTGGGTCGCGATGAACCGCAAGGTGAAGGGCCTGGCCGTGCTGCCGAAGGAGAACAACTGCCAGGACAGCCAGGAGAAGGCGCAGCCCGTGGGATTGGCCATCGACAAGAACCAGCCCGCCTTCCTCGCCTGGCTGCGCGCGGTCGAGAAGCAGATGCAGCCCAAGCTCGACGCGGAGGAATCCCGCGTCGTGAACTCGATGCAGTGATGTCTCAAGCGGACGCTCTGATGACCCTCTCCGCCACGATTCGCGGCGGAGAGGGTCTGTAGGTTCGGCGTCATTCATGGACTTCGACTTCTCACCGATCTGGGACAGCCGGTTCTATCTGCTGCATGGGCTCGGGGTCACCCTGCTGCTGTCGGTGGCGACGGTGGCGACGAGCCTGGTGGTGGGCGGCGCGGTCGGGCTCGCGCGCTGCTAC
>DATKPX010000227.1:0-3500 GCA_035523855.1 Allostellaceae bacterium | reverse complement strand
GCCGCCAGCCGGCGCCCCGCCGTCGCCTGATCGACGCCGAGCTGTCGGCCCGCCGCCCGCAGCGATCCCTCGCGATTGATGGCGAGAAAGAAGCGGACGTGATCCCAATCCATCGGGGCCGGCGTATGTCTCTGCATGTGCTTGCGCGCGAGCTTGCTGTGCGTCGTGGGGAAGCGGCAATCGTCAATTTCTCATGGGAGCTCTGAGGAATATAAGACGCGCGCGGCATGTCATCCCTGTTAGCTCGCGCGCATGTGACGTCGCGACGACGCGATCACCGAGGTTTCTTGCTCCGGTGTCGCGCTCTTGCTGGCGCGCGGCGACGCGGAAAAGAAAAACCCGCCGGTGACGCCATCACCGGCGGGCAGTAGTCATGGCTTTGGGGTAGTTTCTTATCGCGGGACGATCCGTCGGCGCGCGCTCACCCGCACGTGATCGCGGCGCCGGGATCGAAATTCAGAGCCGGCGACGCAGACCATGCGCGTCGCCAGCCCCCATGAGTCGTCAGAACTTCCACTTGGCCGAATACTGGAAGCGCATCTGATTGCCGGTCTGCCCGTCCTCGACCTCGCGCTCGGTGTAGATGAACTCCACGCCGGTATCGACGGACGGGATCGGGCTCCAGACCAGGTTCACGTGGCCGGTGATGTAGTGCTTGTTGAGGCTGGTGAAGGCGACGGCGTTGACGAAGCCGCCGTCGTTCTGGAACTCGATGTAGGAGCCGCTGATGTTGGAGCGGAGATTGTCGGCCCAGAAGTGCTCGTAGCCGCCCATCACGCCCCAGGCGGAGATCGCCTCGGCGGTGTTGGTGGCGTTGTTGACGTAGAGATCGGGACAGCCGCTCTGCGAGCAGTTGGTCGAGAGATAGCGCCCGATGCCGTCGCCGCCGAACACCTGCGCGAGGGCATAGTCCTTCATGCCGGGAATGTTGACCGAGCCGGAGAGCGCGAGGGCGTAGCCGAACTCCGCGGTGCTGGTATTGGGCGAGCTCGGCGTGGTGCCGAGGCCGGTGGTGCCGCCCTGGTGGTCGTAGAGATCGCGGAACGCCGAGCGCAGGCTGACATGGCCCCAGGGCTGGGTGTAGGTGCCGGTCACCACGAAATCCGGGATCTTGCTGCCGTTGACGCTGCCGTTGAAGTTGCCGGCCGCGGTGCCGGTGGTCGCATCGACGAAGTTGGTGGTCGCGTTCTCGATGCCGCCGGCGAAGGAGAGGCCGCTGCCCGCGTCATAGGTGTAGCGGATCTGCGGCACGCGGTTCGGGCCCGGGAAGTTGTCGCCGCCGAAGTCCAGCGTGTCGGGCTCGGCGTTGAGATCGCGGAAGGTCGAGAAGGTCTGGCCGGCGAGGAACGGGCCGAGCGTGCCGTAGGCCTGGCGCAGGCGGAAGCCCGAGGAGTTGCTCTCCGTGGTGAAGGTCGCGCTGTTGTTGAGGCCGTTCGGGTTGGTGAAGTCGCCCTCGATGAAGGTCTTCACCTCGCCATAGGCGGTGGGCGTGCGGGTCTGGATGTTGAAACGCGATTCCGACGCCGTCAGCGACGAGACGCCGTGGACGCTGTGGCCCGCCGTGGCGGCGTGGCCGTTGGCGGCGTCGAGCGGGTTGCCGATGCCGCCGACGAGACCGCCGACGGTCGGGCCCGCGCTGGTGAAGTCGTAGAAGTAGTCGAGCTTCACATAGCCGCCGACGCTGAAGGACGTGTTGGTGCCGGGAATGAGAAAGGAGCCCGGATAGGACCCGCCGCCCGGCGCGGTCTGGGCCGCGCCGGGCGATAAACCGACCAGCAGGGCTACCGTCGCGGTCAATCCCCCTGTGGCAATCCTGCGCAACTGCTTTTCAAGCGACACTGATTCCCCTCCGCCATCTTGAATTCAACCGCGGTGGGTTTATCAGCTGCCGTGCGAAGCCGAATGCTGCGATTCCGCATCAGGCCGGCGCGGAAATCCGGTGCTTCAATTTTCGCCGTGCGATCGCCACATGATCGGGGTTTGGTGTCGGCGCGCTGCCCGTGCGGCGACGCGGGCGCGCGCCGGACCGGCCGCGCCGCGTCCGGCGCTACTTCGCGATCAGCGTGCCGGTGGTCTGGCTCTTGTGGAAGTCGTCGAAGAATCCGTAGGAGCCGGCCTTCAGCGGGCCGACGAAGAGGCTCGCCTCCTTGCCGGCGGGGATCACCTTCTCCGCCTTGAAGTCGTGGCTCTCGAACTCCGCCGGCGTCGGATCGAGATTCTTCACCGTGAGCTTCACCCGCTTGTCGGCGGGGATGGTGAGCTCGGCGGGCGTGAACTGGTGATCTTTCAGCGAGAGCTCGAAGCTGGGCTCGTCGGCGGCGAGCGCCATGGGACTCGCCAGCAGGGCCGCCGCGAAGAGGCCGGACAGAATCACGCGCATGAGAGACTCTCCTTGATGGATGGTGGGAATGGGATCGCCGCGATCCGCGCGGCTTCAGACGGAATCGAACAGCCGCTGTCCGATGAACTCGCCTTCCGCGACGCCGCCGGGGCAGGCGAAGAGGCCGCCGCCCACATGGGTCACGTACTGGTTCATCATGTCGAAGCGGGACATCTTCTCGAAGATCGGGATGAAGCCGGTGCGGGGATCGCGCTGGTAGGCGACGAAGAAGAGGCCGGCGTCGTACATCATGCCCTGGCGCCAGGGCGGCCAGCGCTCGGCGGTGAAGTTGACGCCGTCGTTGTAGGAATAGCCGCGGCGGAAGATCTGCGCGCCGCCGTTCGATTCCGCCGCCGCGAGCCGGACATGGGCGGTCTCGGGAATGACGGGATTGCCGTCGGCGTCGGTGCGGTCGAGGTCGAGCGGATCGCGCTCGTTCTTCTTGCCGAGCGGCGCGCCGGAGTATTTGTGGCGGCCGACCACCTCCTCCTGGAAGTCGAGCTCGCTGCGGTCCCAGTGCTCGAGGGAGATGCGGATGCGGCGCGCCACCAGATAGCTGCCGTTCCGCATCCAGGCCGGTCCCTCGCTCGCGACCCAGACCACCTCGTCGAGCTTTTCCGGCACCTGGGTCCCGTCCCGGAAGCCCATGAGGTTGCGCGGCGTGCCGCCGCCCGGCGTGGCCGAGAGAAAGCCGCTCTGCGCCCAGCGCACCTGCGCCACGCCATAAGCAAGCCGCGCGAGCTGGCGCGCCGCGTGGAAGGCCACCTGCGGATCCTCGGCGCAGGCCTGCAGCGAGAGATCGCCGCCGGTCTGCGCCTCGACCAATTGATCGCCGTTGAAGCGCGGCAGGTCGACGAGAGCCTCCGGCCGCTGCGCGGCCAGGCCATAGCGGTCCTTGCCACCCTTGGTGAAAAGGCCGGCGCCGAAGCCGAAGGTGAGGGTGAGCCGCGAGGGCGGCAGGTCGAGCGCCTCGCCGGAATCGCCGGGAGCGGCGCTGCGATCCGCGCCCAGCGCCGCCGCCGTCTCGCCGGCGGCCATGCGCGCCGCCGCCTCGGTCCAGCTCCGCAGCAGGCCCGCGACCTCGTCGCGCTTGGCGGTGGAGAGATCGAAGGCGAGGAAA
>DATKPX010000226.1:0-2007 GCA_035523855.1 Allostellaceae bacterium | reverse complement strand
ATTGGCGCGTGAGTATGGGGGGACGCCTGGATCGATTCAACAGCGCGGCGGCCGTCGTCGAACCACCTCGCGGCTGCGGGCGAATTGCGATAGCATCCCGCCGCGGCCCAGACCCGTTCCGCGGACCCGCCCGATGATGCGATGCCGATCCTTGCCCAGCTGACCCGTCTCTACGAGAGCCGCGGGATCGAGATCTCCACCGGCCTCAATCCCAGCCACTTCGGCGATCACCCCTACGCCCCCTTCACCTGGTTCATCCGGGGCGGCAAGAGCGTGACCGAGGGGCTCGGCATCTCCCTGCAGGAGATCTATTTCCTGGAGTGCCTGTTCGAGCATTTCCAGCCGCGCCGCCTGTTCGTCATCGGCAATTCAGCGGGCTGGAGCACGCTGGCGCTGGCGCTGCTGAACCCCGGCGGCCAGGTTTTGGCGATCGACGCCGGCTTCGACACGAGCTCGCTCGAGGGTATCGATCTCACCAACCGGATCGCCACCGAGGAGGCGCTGCCGGCGCAGGCGGTGAAGGGCGTCTCGCCCGCCGATGTCGGGCGCCTGATCGGGGAGCACGACATGGCGCCGGTGGATTTCGCCTTCATCGACGGCTACCACACGGTGGAGCAGGTCGAGCTCGATTTCGACGCGATCCGGCCGCACGCGGCGCCCGGCTGCGTCTATCTCTTCCACGACGTGCAGAATTTCGACCTGCATCCGGCGCTGGATCGCGCCGCCGGCCGCAGCGGGCTGGTCTGGGAGCTGCTGCTGGGAACCAGCTCGGGCATGGGGATCATGTACGATCCCGCCCATCCGCCGTCCTGCCTCGACGACATCGCGGCCTTCAAGGCGCGGCCCGCCGCCGTCGAGATCCTCAAGCGGGCGGCCTGGGCGCGCAAGCACCGCCACCTCGCGCGCTGGCAGCGCAGTTTCAGGAAGCGGTTCGGCGGCGCTAGCGCCTGACTACTGGGCGGCGAGCTCGGCGACCGTCTTCGGCAGCCCGACCAGATCCGGCAGGACGCGCGTGGCGGCGGCGGGGTCGTGGCCGGTGCGGTCGCGATCGATCCAGATCCGCCTGATGCCGAGCTGGCGCGCCGGCGCGATGTCGTGGAACCAGCTGCAGGCGGCGTGGATCCAGTTCTCGCGCCGGACGCCGGTCTCCTGCTCGAAGCGGGTGAAGTGCCCGAGCTCGGGCTTGTAGCTGCCCACCCTCTCCGCCGTCACCACCCGGTCGGGCGGCAGCGGGAACTTCGCCAGCGTCGCGGCGAAGAGATCGTTGTCGCAGTTGGTCAGCATGGCGAGCTTCCAGCCGGCCTGGCGCAGCGCGGTCAGCGCCGCTTTCACGTCGGGAAAGAAGTCGAGCTCGCCCCAGTTCCGCACCAACACGTCGGCCTGACCGGCGGGCAGCGCGAGGCCGATCTTGCGGGCCGCCAGCGCGAGGGCGGTGGCCAGCACATCCTTGTAGAGGCGGTGCGGCCGCTCGATCTCGATGCGGCGCTCGAACTCGTGATAGGCGGCGATGAGCTCGTCGGTGCGCGCGCCGGCCAGCGGGGCCAGCGCCCGGCGGAAGCCGCCGTTCCAGTCGGCGAGGGTGCCGAAGCAGTCGAAGCTCACCCAGCGATCGTCGGCCATCGTGCCACTCCTTTCGGCTCTCGTGGATCCGACCCAGTAGCAGACCGGTGCGGCGCCTGTCTTGACCCCGCCTCGCCCGGATTTGACCGGCTCTCCTGGCGCTGTAGAGTGGCGGCACTCCCATCACGCCAGGAAAGATGGCGCCATGTCCGCCCGCCACACGGCCCTGTCCATTCGCTCCTACGGCAGCCGCGAGAGCATTCACGCGCACGAGTCCCATCACCAGATCGTGCTGCCGGTCCGGGGCGCGATGGCGATGCGGGTGGGCGATCTCGCCGGCGAGATTGCCGCCGACAGCGGCGTGATCGTGGCGCGCGGCATGCCGCACGCCTTCCGCGCCGTCGGAGAGAACTGCTTCGTCGTCTTCGACGTGCCGCTCGCCGCGGC
>DATKPX010000225.1:0-3497 GCA_035523855.1 Allostellaceae bacterium | reverse complement strand
GGTCATCACCATGGAGCGCCGCTCGGCGCCCATCATGACCTTGTCCTTGGCCTGCTCGAACTCGGCCATGGAGACCGAGCGCTTGCCCTTGCGCGCCGCCATCAGCGCCGCCTCGTTGACGAGGTTGGCGAGATCGGCGCCCGAGAACCCGGGCGTGCCGCGCGCGATCGTCCGCGGGTCGACGTCGGAGGCCAGCGGCACCTTGCGCATGTGCACTTTGAGAATCTTCTCGCGGCCGACCACGTCGGGGTTCGGCACGACGACCTGGCGGTCGAAGCGGCCCGGGCGCAGCAGCGCCGGATCGAGCACGTCGGGGCGGTTGGTGGCGGCGATCAGGATCACGCCCTCATTCGCCTCGAAGCCGTCCATCTCGACCAGCAATTGGTTCAGTGTCTGCTCGCGCTCGTCGTTGCCGCCGCCGAGGCCGGCGCCGCGGTGACGACCGACCGCGTCGATCTCGTCGATGAAGATGATGCAGGGCGCGTTCTTCTTACCCTGCTCGAACATGTCGCGCACGCGGCTGGCGCCGACGCCGACGAACATCTCGACGAAATCGGAGCCGGAGATGGTGAAGAAGGGCACGTTCGCCTCGCCGGCGATGGCGCGCGCCAGCAAGGTCTTGCCGGTGCCGGGCGGCCCTACCAGCAGCACGCCCTTCGGAATCTTGCCGCCGAGGCGCTGGAATTTCTGTGGGTCCTTCAGGTACTCGACGATCTCCTCGAGCTCGGACTTCGCCTCGTCGATGCCGGCGACGTCGTCGAAGGTGACGCGGCCGACCTTCTCGGTGAGGAGGCGCGCGCGGCTCTTGCCAAAGCCCATGGCACGGCCGCCGCCGCCTTGCATCTGGCGCATGAAGAAGATCCAGACGCCGATCAGCAGCAGGCCCGGGAACCACGAGATCAGCATGCCGAACAGCGACGGCACGTTCTCCTCGGAGGGCGCGGCCTTGATCTGCACGTGATTGTCGATGAGCCGGCTCACCAGGTTGGGATCGCTCGGCGCGTAGGTGGTGAAGGATCCGCCGCCGCTCAGCGTGCCAGTGATGGTGCTGCCCTGGCTGCCACCCTGGATGGTGACGCTCTGCACCTGGTGGCGGCTGACGTTATCCAGGAACTCGCTGTAGTAGATGGTGTTCTGGCCGCCGCGATTGGTCGTGTTCTGGAACAGGTTGAACAGGAGCATCACCAGCAGGACGATGATGATCCAAAGCGCGAGATTCTTGCCGAAACTGTTCACGGATCCAGGCCTTTCAAGGGCATGGGCAGATGCCGGACGGGCCAGCGCCGACCTGGGGCTGACCCCGCACCGGCGGATGCCGCCGCTGCCACCAACTCAAGATAAGATGCGCTCGGAATTAAACAACTGTAAAGCCTGCGGGAGAAATGAGCCGACGGGGGCGAAACCGCAATCCGATGATCGCATTGCGGGTGCCAGTTAAGCCGTCGGCGAGAGGGAGCGCGGCAAGCCGCCGGCCCTGGCGGAGCACCGGCAGGCCGGCCCGCGCCGCCGCCGGCAACGGAGCCAGGAACGCCCGCACCTTATCAGGGAGCCGCCGCTCGTCCTCGCCCAGCGCCCCCAGCCGCAGCCCCTGCGGCGCGCCCGGCGCGAGCCGCGCCTCGAACCTGCCGTCCCAGATCACAATCGCGCCAGGATGGACCGCCACCGGGGGCGCCAGGGCCGCCGGCTCGCGGCAGACCAGGACGCCATCGCGCCGCGGCAACAGGCGGCAGCCGCCGAGCGTGCGGCCCGGCCGCGGCCCGGCCGCGGCGATGTCGCGGTAAAGCCGCTCGAGGCGCAGCAGGCGCGGCGGATAGTCCTCGCCACCGACGGTTGTGATCACTGCCGCGAGCGCTCGAAGGCCCAACTCCTCGGGCGCGGCGGCGAGCGCGGCGCCATCGATCCAGGCAAAGCCCGCGGGGTGCAGCCGGACGGCGCGGGCGAGCAGGCCGCCGGTCGCCGACTCGAGCGCCAGGCGGGCGCGGCCGAGACGGGCGACGGTGGCGGCGAGCCGCTCGGCGCCGAGCCCTTCCGCCGCAAGGAGCGCGCGGGCACCGCGCAGGCGCACACGGGCATAATCGACGTTCTCGTTGCTGGGATCCTCGATCCAGCGCTGATCCTCCGCCTGCAGCGCCGCCCTCAGTCGCTCCGGCGCGATGTCCAGCAGCGGCCGCAGGATCCGGCAGGCCGGCCTCGGCGTCGACGCCGCCATGCCGGCGAGGCCGTCGACACCGCTGCCGCGGGCGAGGCGCAGCCAGAAGGTCTCGGCCTGATCCGCCTGGTGATGGGCGGTGAGCAGATGGAGGCAGCCTGCCGCCGCGCACCAGCCTTCCAGCAGCCGATAGCGCGCGGCGCGCGCGGCGGCCTGCAGCCCGCTGCGCGGATGCGGGCCCTCCCAGCTCAGGATGCGGTGCCGGATGCCGCGTCGCTTCAGCCAGCGGCCGACCTGCAGCGCCTCCGCCGCGGCTTCCGGGCGCAGCCGGTGATCGACGGTGAGCGCGACGACGGCGCCGCCGCGGCGGCGCGCCCACCGTGCCGCCAGCAGCGTCAACGCGAGACTGTCCGCACCGCCGGAGACCGCCACCGCGAGCAGGGGCTGCCGCTCGAACGGCCCGAGCCGATCGAGACGCGCCGCAAACTCCTGGTCGCTCAGCGGAGGAAGGGATTTATCCCCAAGCGTCACCCCGTGCAGCCCAGGCGCTTCTTCTCCCCGGCGGCGCGGTCCTTGATCTCGCCCGGCGCCTGCGGGTAGTCGCGGTCGAGCCGGCCGAAGGCGCGGCAGGCATTGTCCTTCTGTCCCAGGTTGGACAGCGACATGCCGAGCTTCAGCAGATTGTCCGGCGCCTTGATGTTCTTCGGGTACTTCTCGTAGCCCTCGGCGAAGGTGGCGGCGGCGTTGGTGTAATCCTTGCGAACGAAATAGGTCTCGCCGAGCCAGTACTGCGCGTTGCCGGCCAGCGGATCCTTGGGATTGCGCTGCACAAAAGCCTTCAGCGCCTGGGCCGCCTCGTCGTAGCGCGACTGGCGCAGCAGGCTGAAGGCGTAATTGTACTGCTCCTGCGGCGAGGAATCGGCGGCGGGCGCGCTCGCGGTGCGGGTCTCCGGCGGCACGACCGGCGCCGCCACCGAAGGCGCCGTGCTCTGACCGGGCCCCACCTGGATCGAGCCGAGGGCGTGCGGCGGGCTCGCGAGCTGCGTCGGGTCGGCGCTGCTGTTGCCGCTGGGCCCGGGCGGCGGCGCGCGCAACACCACGGCACTCGACTGCGCCGCCGGCTCGGGCGCGGCGGCCTGCGGTGTCGGAGTCGGTGCGGGCTGACCGCCGGAGGGCGCCGCGGCGCCGCCGGGGTGCTCGAGCTGCGTCAGGCGCAGCTCGATGTCGCTCTGCAGCTTGTCGAGCCGCTGGCGGAGCTGGTCGATCTTATAGTTGCTCTCCTCGATCTGCCCGGTCAGCGTCCGCATCTGGTCCTCGAGGCGGCCCATGCGAAGCTCGGCGTTAAGAG
>DATKPX010000224.1:0-10451 GCA_035523855.1 Allostellaceae bacterium | reverse complement strand
GTCGATCCCAAGACCATCGTCGATCTCTCATTCGTCCAGGGACATTACGACGTGCCCAAATGAGGGCGCCGCCGTGGAGCTGATCGTCGAGGGGGCAGGGCACGCCTACGGCGAGCTCACGGTGCTCGACGGCGTCGATCTCCGGGTGGGCGCGGGCGAGATCGTCGCCCTCATCGGTCCCTCGGGCTGCGGCAAGTCGACCCTGCTCTCGATCGTCGGCGGGCTGCTGCGCCCGACGAGCGGCACCGTCTCCGTCGCCGGGCCCGTGCCGGCGGGCAGCCTCAACCCCTTCACCTTCGTGTTCCAGGACTTCGCCCTGCTGCCGTGGCGCACCGTCGAGGGCAATGTGGCGCTGGCGCTCGAGCATCATCCGCTCGCCGCCGCCGAGCGGCGCGAGCGCGTCGCGACGGCACTCGCCCGCATCGGTCTCGCCGATTTCCGCGCCGCCTATCCGCGGCAGCTCTCCGGCGGCATGCGCCAACGCGTCGGCATCGCCCGCGCGCTCGTCGTGCGGCCGGCGCTGCTGCTGATGGACGAGCCGCTCTCCGCCCTCGACGCGCAGACGCGCGAGCTGCTGATGGAGGAATTCCTCGCGCTCTGGCTCGGTGAGCGCGTGGCGGCGCTCTACGTGACCCACAATCTCGCCGAGGCGCTCAGGCTCGCCGACCGCATCGTGGTGCTGTCCCGCCGCCCCGGCCGCATCAAGTCGGTGGTGCCGGTGCCGATCCCGCAGCGCGAGCGCGCCCAGCCCGCCGCCCAGGCGGCGCTGGCCGCGCTCCACGACCAGCTCTGGGACTCGATCAAGGCCGAGGCGCAGGTGGCGGACCGCGAGGTCGTCGATGCCTAGCGGCCAGAAGTTCGGCACGCCGCGCGCCATCGCCTTCCGTGGCGGCGGCTTTGCGCTGCAGCCACGACGCTGGGCGTCCTGGATCGCCTTCGCCGCCGTCCTCCTGCTCTGGCAGGCGGCGGTCGGGCTCCGCGTTCTCGATCCGATCTTCCTGCCGAGCCCGCTCAGCATCCTGCTGGCGCTGCAGCACCTGATCGTCAGTGGCGAGCTCTGGCGGCACCTTGCGGCCTCCCTGAGCCGCATCGCCGGCGGCTGGCTGATCGGCACCGCCGCCGGCCTGGCGATCGGCCTCGCCATGGGCTTGAGCTCGCTCGCCCGCGCGGTGGGCGTGCCGCTGATCTCGGCGCTCTTCCCGGTGCCAAAGATCGCGCTGCTGCCGCTGCTCATCCTCTGGCTCGGCATCGGCGAGCCCTCGAAATGGGCCACCATCGCGCTCGGTGTCTTCTTTCCGACCGCGATCGCGACCTATAGCGGCATCGACGGCGTGCCGGTGAGCCTGGTGCGGATGGCGCAGAGCTTCGGCCTGCCGTTCCGCGCCATTGTCGCCAAGGTGGTGCTGCCGGGGGCGCTGCCCAACATCCTCGCGGGCTTCCGCATCTCCGCGGCGACCGCGCTGCTGCTGGTGGTGGCGGCGGAGATGATCGGCGCCCAGACCGGCATCGGGCAATTCGTGCTGACCGAGGGCAACCTTATGCAGACCGATCAGCTGATGGCCGGCGTGGTGGTGCTGGCGATTCTCGGATTGCTGATCGGCGCCGCGCTCTCGGCGCTGGAGCGCTGGACGCTTCGCTGGCGGTGAGGGATCAGGCGGCCGGCGCGCGCCAGCGCTGCTCCTCGAGCGCGCCCGAGAGCAGGCGCTGCGCCAGCACCTCCGGCGTGAGCGGCCGGAGACCATAGGCGAAATGCGGCGTGACGCTGGCGCCGGCGAGGGCCAGGCCCGCCATCGCGGCGCCCAGCACGGCGCCGACGCGGCGCACGATGTCGAGGCGGGTTACCGCCACGTGACGCGCGCCGAGCGCGCCGGCGGCGCGGCCGGCGGAGAGCGCATCCTCGACCAGCAGATTGGCGGGCAGCACCAGCAGCGGCGTGGCGTCCGCCGCCATCACCCACGGCCGGAGCCCCTCCCAGGCATAGTCATCGCCGGGATCGGTGCCGCCGGTGTCGATGACGAGAAGCTCATTCCGGTGCGCCGCGGCGATGGCGCCCAGCGCCTCCGGGCTCGCCGCCTCGTCGAGCGGGACGCCGAGGGCGGTTGCATATTCGCGCAGCTGCGCCAGGCCGCCGAGGCGGCCGACATCGGTGCTGATGAAGCGCGCGCTGCCGCCATGCGCCGCCACCAGCTTGGCCGCGAAGGTGGTCTTGCCGGCGCCGGAGGGCCCGGCGATCAGCAGGCGACGCGCCTTGATCACATCCTCGATGCGCGCGAAATCGATGGCGATCGCCAGCGCCTCGGCGAGGCGATCGGCGAGCGTGGTGTTGGCGGCGAGCGTCACTGGAATCGCGGCGGCGATCTTCTGCACCAGCAGCTCCGGCACGCGCTGCGCGCGCAGCACGGCGGTGAGGAACGCGACGTCGCCGCTCGGCCAGCTCGGCTCCGGCATGCCGGGCTCGACGCCGTCGCGGCCGGCGATCGCGATCAAGTCGAAGACCGGCTCCGCCTGCGGACGGCGCACGCGCAGGCGGCCGTGGCCGCGGCGCACGATCACCGGCGCCTGCGGCGCGGTGCGACGGGTCTTGCGGGACTTGCTGACGCGCATGGAAGAGCCCCCGGAAAGGACTGCTCCGAGTGTCGACGGAAAGGCTTAACAAATTATCGCTCCGCGCGTGCATGCAACCGGAGGCGCGCGCGTCGCGTTCCTCCGGCGCGCCCGAGTCTGTTCTTGAAAGCGCGCGCCGCGCCATTCAGGGTGCGCCGGAACTCTCGGCGGCGAGCCGCGGAAAGGAAGGCGCCTTGTCGCTCGCGGACACACTCCATCAGATCTGGCTGCTGGCGCAGGTCATGCTCATCGACCTCATGCTGGCGGGCGACAATGCGATCATCGTCGGACTCGCCGCCGCGGGCCTGCCGGCGGAGCAACGGCGCAAAGCCATTCTCCTGGGGATCGGTGCCGCCACCGTGCTGCGGGTGGCCTTCGCTGGGGCGGCGCTCCAGCTCCTGGAGATCATCGGCCTCACCCTCGCCGGCGGCATCCTCCTGCTGTGGGTGGCATGGAAGCTCTTTCGCGAGATTCGCCCCCACGGTCGGGGGCGGCAGCCCGAGACAGAGTCGCAGCCGCCTAAGACCCTCTTCCAGGCCTGCCTGCAGATCGTCCTCGCGGACGTCTCCATGTCGCTCGACAACGTCCTCGCGGTGGCTGGCACGGCGCGAGGTAACTTATTGATTTTGATAGCAGGTCTGGTGCTCTCGGTGGCCCTGATGGGGGTCGCGTCGCACTATGTCGCGCGCCTGCTGGCGCGTTTTCCTTGGATCTCCTGGCTGGGACTGGCGCTGATTACTTTCGTGGCTTTGCGCATGATTTATGACGGCTCGATCGAGGTCGCGCGGCATACCGCGATGGCTCAAAAATGTCAGAGTGCCAGACAAATCAATCATTTCGGGCTGTTACATCGATGCCACAACGGGCGAAATTCGGCGTGCTGCCTTGATCCGCCAACGGAAACCGCCTTGCACCGCCGATTGCAGGTGGTAAACAAGGGACAGGCCGACTTCATGTCGGCAAGTGATCGCCGTTGGAATACGTCGGAGGGATAAGTCTATGAGAGCGCTTGCAGCGATGCTGGTGGGAGCATCCGCCATCACTTTGGTTTCCGCGACGGCATTTGCCCAAGGTCAGACCGAGGGCTGGTACATCGGCGGCGAGGGCGGATGGACGCACCTTGAGGACACGGATTTCACGAACGGTGCGGCGGCGGCGCCCAATAAGGGAACGCTGCAGCCCGACGAGGGCTTTGCTGCCGGCATCGTCGGCGGCTATGAATTCAGCAGTGGCGTGCGTGCCGAGCTCGAGGCGGTCTACCGCCACAACGACATCAGCAAGTTCAACGGCAGCCTCACGGGCCCGCCGTCCGTTTCCGCCGGTGCGGGCGGCACCGCCAGCAACGCCGCGCTGATGGGCAACGTCTACTATGACTTCATGAAGAACAGCCCGATCACGCCCTATATCGGCGGCGGTCTCGGTCTTGCTGCGACGACGCTCGACACCGTCCATGTCGGCAACACCCAGTTGTTCGACGACACGGACGTTGCCCTCGCCTACCAAGGCATCTTGGGCGCCAAGTGGCAGATCACGCCGGCCTGGTCGCTCAACGCCGACTACCGCTACTTCGGTACCGTCGGCCAGTCCTTCGGCGCGAAGAACGTCGCTGGGAACCCGCAGATCAGCACTGGCTATCACACCCACAACGTGCTGATCGGCTTCGCCTACCACTTCGGCCCGCCGCCGCCGCCCCCGCCGGCCGCCGCCGCTCCGGTCGCCGCTCCGGCGCCCGCCCCGGCCCCGGCACCCGCGAAGCAGCAGCAGCTGTTCCTGGTGTTCTTCGACTTCGACAAGGCGACGCTCACGCCCGAAGGCTCGCAGGTGGTCCAGCAGGCCGCCGCCGCCTTCAAGCAGAGCGGCGTGGTGCGCATCATGGTCACCGGCTACACCGACCTCGCCGGCACCCAGAAGTACAATCTGGGTCTCTCCAAGCGGCGTGCGGATACCGTCCGCGCGGCGCTGGTCAAGGAAGGCGTGCCGGACAGCGCGATCGCCGAGGCCTGGCGCGGCAAGGAGAACCCGCGCGTGCCGACGCCTGACGGCGTGCGCGAGCCGCAGAACCGGCGTGTGGAGATCGTGCTGCCCTAACCGGCGCACCGGCTTCACCCGGACGACCGACGGCCGGAGGGTTTCCCTCCGGCCGTTGTCGTTTGTGGAAGCGGCGGGGATTAGGGTGCCAGGCGGTCCGGCACCGTGAGCTTGCCGGCGATGATGTCGGCGCGGGCATCCTCCACCAGCGTTCGCATCGGCTTGGTCAGCAGCCCGTCATTGTAATCGTCGAGCGCATAGTCGACCGCCTTCTCGGCAAGCCCAAGGCTGCGCGGCCCCGGCTTCCAGGTGCCGGTGAGGCCGGAGCGGAAGGCCTCATAGACCGCGATGTCGACCCGCTTCACCATCGAGGTCAGCATGGTGCCGGGATAGAGGTAGTCCTGGTCGGAATTGATGCCGATCGCGAGCTTCCGATTGTCGGCGGCCGCGCGCAGGACGCCGAGACCGGTGGCGCCGGCCGCGGCGAACACCACGTCGACGCCGCGCCGGAACTGGCCGCGCGCAAGCTCGGCGCCGCGCGCCGGATCCTGCCAGGCGGCAAGCGTCTTCCCGGCGGTATCGATGGTGACAGCCGTCGCCGGCTCGACATAGCGCGCGCCCGCCACGTAGCCGGCGGCGATGCGGCGGACCAGGGGAATGTCCGTGCCGCCGATGAAGCCGATCTTGCGGTTGAGCGAAGCCAGCGCCGCCAGCATGCCGACGAGAAAGCTGCCTTCCTGCTCGCGGAAACCCAGCGACTGCACGTTGGGGAGGTCGCTCTCGCCGTCGATGAGGATGAATTTCTTGCCGGGATGGTCGCGGGCGGCCGCCTCCAGCGCCGCTCGCTGCTGCGCGCCGAGCCCCACGATGAGGTCGGCGTCGCTGCGCGCCACGCTCTCGAAGACCTGCGCCCGCTGCGTCTCGTTGCCGCTGCCGTACTCCAGCGCCGCGATGCCGAATTCGCGTCGGAAGAGATCGACGCCGCGGCGGGCGTCCTCGTTGAAGGCCGGCGGGCCCTCGACGCCGATGTCGTAGACGATGGCCGGCTTGAAGATGCGGGCCTCGGCCGGACCGGCGCAGAGCGTCGCCGCGATCGCGCCCGCGATGAGTGCACCTCGCATCGGAGATCTCCCCGCGACTCGAGCTGCGTCCGATCTTAGCCGTAAGCGACGCGCCTTGGGAGCGGGAGAGAGGGGGGATATGATCGAGGCTCTTCGAGTTCTCACGCCGGAGGCGGCCATGGCTGGAAAGCAGACCAACACCCGCGTTCTCCTGGCCGAGCGACCGGGCAATCGGCCGGTGCGCGAGAGCGATTTCCGGATCGAGCAGGCGCCGGTGGCCGAGCCGGCGGACGGCGAGGTGCTGCTGCGGACGCTCTGGCTGTCGCTCGATCCCTATATGCGCGGCCGCATGAGCACCGCCCGCTCCTATGCGAAGCCGGTGGAGATCGGCGCGGTGATGACCGGCGAGACGGTGTCCGAGGTGGTGGCCTCCCGCGCGCCCGGCCTCAAACCCGGCGACGTGGTGCTGGCCCATGCCGGCTGGCAGGAGTGGGCGGCGCTGCCGGCGAAGGAGGCGCAGCGCATCGAGCCCGGCGACATGCCGCTCTCGTATTTCCTCGGCGTGCTCGGCATGCCCGGCCTCACCGCCTATTCGGCGCTGCTCGGCGTCGGGCAGCCGAAACCGGGCGAGACGGTGCTGATCTCCGCCGCCGCCGGCGCTGTGGGGCAGCTCGCCGGCCAGATCGCCAAGATCCGCGGATGCCGCGTCATCGGCACCGCCGGCGCCGCCGACAAGCTTGCCTATATCAAGGACGAGCTCGGCTTCGACGCCGCCGTCGATTACAAGGGCAAGGACCGCGACGCGCTCGGCGCCGAGCTCGCGGCGCTGGCGCCCGATGGCATCGATGTTTTCTACGACAATGTCGGCGGCGTGCTGCATGACGCGGTGATGGCCAACCTCGCGCTCCACGCCCGCATCGTCATCGTCGGCTCGATCTCGATCTACGACCGGCTGGAGACCCCCGACATCGGCATCCGCTGGAACCGCCAGCTCATGTCGAAGCGCGCGCGCATGGAAGGCTTCCTGGTCTGGGACTGGCGCCACCAGACCGAGGAGTTCCGCCGCGACGTATCGGGTTGGCTCCGGAGCGGCAAGGTCCGCTACAAGGAGGACATCGTCGACGGCGTCGCTGCCGCGCCGAAGGCCTTCATGGGCCTGCTCGCCGGCGAGAACCGCGGCAAGCTTCTGGTGCGTGTCGCCGCCTCCGCGGACTGATCGGCGATCCTTCGC
The DNA here is from genome assembly GCA_035523855.1 of Allostellaceae bacterium. Lineage (GTDB taxonomy): Bacteria > Pseudomonadota > Alphaproteobacteria > ATCC43930 > CGMCC-115725 > DASZHJ01. The sequence goes on along the minus strand of DATKPX010000224.1, from coordinate 3,527 downwards.
CCGCGCGGATATTGCACGATACGGCCGCTACGGGTAGCACAGGCGCCGGCTGCCGGGGATGGTCGGCCGATTTGACACCCTAGAACATCGCGAAAACCAATCTTGGGGGGCGTGCAGGATTAACCCATTCGTCACCAGCGTCGGGCAGGGTGGGTAGATAGCTGGGAAAAGTTGCCGGACCCTCAGTCACGGGAATCGGCACCTTCCAGCGCAAATGGGCTTTCGGAAGTATGGGGCGAAATCGAGCTGCTCACCGTGCATCGGTGAGCCCGGTTGCGGGTTTCGCATGGTTGCGGACGGGCAAAGCATGTTTCAAGACGAGCGTCCTGGGGCGACTACCGGCGACTTCTCACGCTCCGCCAGGGCGGGCGAGGCAACGGCGTCGCCCGGATTCACTCCATCTTCGCAGCGCGATCCGCGGCTCGATTTCTTTCGAGGCTTGGCGCTGTTCTTCATCTTCATCGACCACACAGACCTCGACGTAATCTCCCGCTTCACCTTGCGCGGGTTCGCATTCTGCGATGCGGCGGAGGTTTTCATCTTCATTTCCGGCGTCGCTGCCGCCTTTGCCTATGGCGGCGTTCTGGCGCGGCGCGGTCCGCTTCAGGCAACGGCGCGCATCTACCGACGCATTTGGCAGCTCTATGTGGCGCATGTTTTCGTCTTCGTGGCCTACACGGCATTGGTCGCTTTCATCCTGAATGGCGTCCACAATCCGGCCATAGCCCGGACCACGGGAGAGAACATTTTTCTCCGTCACCCGGGCATAACTACCGCCGAGGTGCTGGCGCTGGGGTTCCAGCCCAATTCCTTTCAGATCCTGCCGCTCTACATGGTCCTGCTAGCGGGACTCCCGCCCTTCCTGTTGCTGATTCGCCGACATCCGCGTGTCGCCCTTGGCCTGTCGGCGGCGTTTTACCTTGCCGAGCACCGGTTTGGCTGGACGCTCTATCTCTACCCCGATCACCATCCCTGGGGCTTCAGCCCTCTCGCCTATCAGTTTCTGTTCGTGGCGGGGGTCGTATGCGGGCATCTGCAGCTCTCTGGGCGGCGCCTCCTGCCGGACAGACGCTGGATCTACGTCGTGGCGGGAGCGATCGTCGCGGTTTGCGCCGTCATCAGCTTCAGCCACTCTCTGCAGACGATCTCTGGCTCGTTCCCGATGCTGCTCCCCGGCGCGCCTTGGAGTTCGATGGATGAGAAACGCGATCTCTCGCTCCTGCGAGTGGTCAATTTCCTTGCCATAGCGATCGTCGTGGGTCGGCTCGTGCGGCGCGACGCGAAATTCCTTTCCTCGCCCCTCGCTCGGCCGGTCGTGCTCTGCGGCCAGAACTCGCTCCACATTTTTTGCCTTGGCATTCTGTTGTCGACGGCGGGAAGCTACATTCTGCAGGATATTACCGATCGGTTGCGGGTGCAGCTTCTGGTCACCATTGCCGGTGTGCTATTGATGATCGGTATGGCGTTCCTGCTGACCTGGTACAAGCAGATGGGCCGCGCCGGTCCAAGTCTCCCTGCGCGCGCTGTCGCGGAATGAGCGCTTTGGTGCCGATTGCCCAATCGGCCTAACTCCGTCATTCTCTGTCTGTCCGCGACGCGGCGCGCGGTGACTTACGCGCGGCGCTTCTCGCGGCGCTCCGTGCCCCCCGTCGTCTTTCTGATCGTCGGCGCTCTATTGGCCTCTTGTGGCTCGGAGGACGGAGACGTCGATCACGGCGCCTGCGCAGCGCCGCCGGGCGTCGACGAGGACCTCGCCCCGCTGCCGCATTTCTCCGCGCGGATTGCCCGCGGCGGGCCCGTCACGATCGTCGCGCTGGGCTCCTCATCGACGGAAGGCATCGGTGCCTCGGAACCGTCCCGGAGCTATCCCAGCCGGCTGCGCTCGGAGCTCGCCGAGCGCCTGCCAGGCATCGCCGTCGAGGTCCTGAACCGCGGCGTGGGTGGCGACACGACCGCTGCCATGCTGGCGCGAATCGAGCGCGACGCGATAGCGCCGCGCCCCGATCTCGTGATCTGGCAGGTCGGCAGCAACGACGTGCTGGGCGATGAGGATCCGGTGGCGGTTGGGATGGCAATCCGCGAAGGGATCGCCCGGCTTCGGGGCGTCGGCACGGATGTAGTCCTGATGGACGTCCAGTATGCCCCGGCGATCCTCGAACACGAGGGCTACCGGGCGATAGAGGATGCGATCGCCCGGGTGGCACGGGCCGATGGCGTGCCGGTGTTCCGGCGCTTCGACACGATGCGGCAGTGGGATGGATCGGGAGCCCTGCCGGCGGGGGCATTGCTCTACCGTGATCATCTGCATATGAATGACCTGGGTTACCGGTGCATCGCCCGGTTGCTCGCGGAGGATATTGTGACGGCCGCGCGCTGAGCCGCCACGGCGAGGGGGAAGCCATGAGCGTCGATTACGACCCGCGGCGGCCGGAGGCGATCGCCGATCCCTTTCCGATCTTCGCGCGCCTCCGGGCCGAGGATCCCGTGCACTGGAGCGAGGTGCTCGGCGGCTGGGTGCTGACACGCTATCGCGACGTGCGGCAGGTGCTGAACGATCCCCGCTTCAGTGCCGACCGCATCACGCCCTTCCGCGATCATCTCAAGCCAGACGCCCGCGAGCAGATCGGCGATCTCCTGAAGATGCTGGGCATGTGGTCGGTGTTCAACGATCCGCCGGACCATACGCGCCGCCGCGCGCTGATGAACCGCGCCTTCACCTCGCGCGCCGTGGCGGCGCTCCGCCCGATGATCGAGCGCATGGTCGCGCATCTGATCGCGCGGGTCGCCGAGCAGGGCAGCATGGACCTCATCGCCGATTTCGCCTATCCGCTGCCGGCTGGCGTGATCGCCGGCATGATCGGCGTGCCGATGGCGGATCTCGACCGCTTCAAGCTCTGGTCCGACGATATCGCCGCTTTCGTCGGCAGCGCGCTGGCGACGCCGGACAAGCGCGAGCGGGGCGAGCGCGGGATGCGCGAGCTCTCCGCCTATTTCCGCGCGATGGTGGCGGACCATCGCAGCAACCCGCGCGAGGATATTCTGAGCGCCCTCATCGCCGCCGAGGAATCCGGCACCGTCCTCAGCGAGGACGAGGTGGTGGCGAGCTGCATCTTCCTGCTTTTTGCCGGCCACGAGACCACCACCAATTTGATCGGCAACGGCATGCTGGCGCTGCTGCGCAATCCCGACGCCTGCGAGATGCTGCGGCGGACGCCCGCCCTCGCGCCCGACGCGGTTGAGGAGATGCTGCGCTACGACGGGCCGACCCAGGCGATGACGCGGATCGCCCGCGAGGAGGTGCGGCTCGACGACAAGGCGCCGGCGATCCGCGCCGGCGACCGCGTCTTCGCGCTGCTGAACGCCGCCAACCGCGACCCCGAGATGTTTCCGCAGCCCGATCGCTTCGACATCCTGCGCGACGAGAACCGCCACATCTCCTTCGGCTACGGCGCGCATTTCTGCCTGGGCGCGCCGCTCGCTCGGCTCGAGGGTGCGATCGCCGTCGCGGCGCTGGTCGATCGGCTGCC
>DATKPX010000223.1:0-6224 GCA_035523855.1 Allostellaceae bacterium | reverse complement strand
TTGCCCTTCTTCACCGCCAGCCATTCCGAGTAGTAGTAGGTCGGGAAGCAGAACTCGACCACCTTGGAGCGCGCCAAGGTCCAGTGGATGGAATCGCCGACGATGTTGAACCGGCCGTCCAGCAGGCCGGGGATCAGGCCCGAGAATTTCGCGGTCTGCACGGTGACTTTCGGAATCTTCAGCATCTTCGCGACGTAGCTGATGATGTCGGCGTCGAGGCCGCTCCACTCCTGGGAGTTGGGCGGATAGAATGAGTACGGCCAATCGTCCGAGGTGCCGACGACGAGCTCGCCCTTCGCCTGCATCTTCGCCAGCGAATCATCGCAGCCGACATTGGAGAGCACGAAATCCTTGAACGTGGTGTCGACCGGCGGCACCGGCGTCGCCGCGCTGGCGGGCACCGAGCCGACGGTGAGCGCCGTCACGCCCGCGGCGGTGCCCGCGGTCAGCAGCCGGCGGCGCGAGACCGCCGCGGCGTCCTTCCCCATATTCTCTGTGCTGTCGTCCCTCATGCTTGCCTCCTCCGATTGAAAGTGATGGTGATTATTGGATTGAGCCGATGGATCACTTCGCCCCCACCGGCTGCCCGGCGTCGAGCTGGCTGTTACGATCGAGAATGGTCTGCAGGAACTGACGCGTACGCTCGGCGCGCGGTGCCGAGAAGATCTGCTGCGGCGGGCCTTCCTCGACGACGGCGCCGTCGGCCATGAAGACGACACGGTCGGCGACGTCGCGGGCGAAGCCCATCTCGTGGGTGACCACCACCATGGTCATGCCGTCCGATGCCAGCAGGCGCATCACCCGCAGCACCTCGCCGACGAGCTCGGGATCGAGCGCCGAGGTCGCCTCGTCGAACAGCATCACCTTGGGATCCATGGCGAGCGCGCGGGCGATCGCGACCCGCTGCTGCTGGCCGCCGCTCAGCTGATAGGGATAGGCCTCGGCCTTCTCGGTGATGCCGACGCGGCGCAGCTCTGCCATGCCGAGCCGCTTTGCCTCCTCCACCGGCATGCCGCGCACATGCACCGGCGCCTCGATGACGTTGCCGAGGGCGGTCAGGTGCGGGAAGAGGTTGAAGGACTGGAACACCATGCCGATGTGCGATCGGATCTCCTCGACCTTGCGATCGGGGTCGGTCACCATCACGCCGTTCTTCGCATAGCGATAGACCGGCTCGCCCTCGAAATAGATCGTGCCGCTGTCGATCGTCTCGAGATGATTGATGCAGCGGAGCAGCGTCGACTTGCCGGCGCCGGACGGGCCGATGATGCAGACCACCTCGCCCTTGCGCACCTCGAGCGACACGTCGCGCAGCACGTGCAGGCGGCCATAGGACTTGTCTATCTGGTCGAGCCGGAGGATCGGACCTTCCGGCTGGGCGGCTGCGGCGGCGGCTGTCGTCGACATGCTATGCGCTCTTTCCCTGTGGCCTGACGGAAGCGTCCGCGCACGGCGATGCCCCGATACACTCATCGGACCGCAGCCGATCCATGCGGAAATTCAGTTGAATGCCCCCACCCGTTTGCCTGTCCGCCGGCGTCTCCCGGCTTTGACCTGTCCTCGCCGCCCGCCCCGAACCCTCAGTCAAGCAGAGCAATTCGCGTGCCATGGATACCGCCGCGGCGCCGGCCGACGTGGCGCACGATGCGCCAGCGCCGAGTTTCGCGCCTCACTCTTCAAAGGCTTAGCAATGTGCTTGGGTCGACCGGGCAGCGTGCTCACGGCACGGCGCCAATCCCTCTGTCGCGCGATGAGCGCCCTTGCGCCCGTCACCCCTGAGGTCGCGCCGCCGCCGGCGGTGAGTTTAGAGCATCCTGCCCGAAGAATGCCCAGAGAATATGCAAGGGCGCAAACGACCGCGCGGCCGAACCGCGCCGACAACGACACCGAAAGATCGAATTGCCGTGCGTCTCTACACCTTTCAGAGCGCACCTGCGATCGGAAGCGCATTCGCAGCGCCCGCGGAATCCTGTAAAGCACAGGAGGCGGCGGGCGGCGGGGACAGAACCATGAGCCAGGCGGAAATACCGGTCATCGATTTCGCGGGCGCCCGCGCGCGCTCCGCCGCGGCCATGGCCGATATCGCCGCGGCGATCCACCGCGCCTGCACCACCGTCGGATTTTTCTACATTGCCAATCACGGCGTTCCCGCCGGGGTCATCGACGGCGCAGCCGGGGCGGCGCGGGAATTCTTCGCGCATCCCATCGAGACCAAGCGGCAGGCCGCGGCCAACATCAATCACCGCGGCTTCCACGCTCGCGGTGATGCGCTGATGTATGGCGCCAAGAAGCCCGACTACAAGGAGTTCTACAGCATCGGCCTCGAGCTCGGCGCCGACGATCCCAACGTGCGCGCCGGTGAGCCGCTGCGCGGGCCCAACAACTGGCCCGCCTTCATGCCGGCGCTGCAGCCGGCGCTCTATGCCTATTTCAGGGAGGTGGGCGCCTGCGGCGCCGATCTGCTGCGCATGGTGGCGCTGAGCCTCGGTCTCGAGCCCGAGTTCTTCGCCGCGCGATACCGCAAGCCGCTGCAGCGCACCCAGATCATCTACTACCCGCCGCAGCCGCCGAGCACGGAGGAGGACCAGTTCGGCGTGGCGCCGCATTCCGACTACGGCTGCATCACGCTGCTCTGGCAGGATAGCAATGGCGGGCTGCAGGTCAGGAGCCTGGACAAGAAGCGCTGGATCGACGCGCCGCCGATTCCGGGCACGCTGGTGGTGAATGTGGGCGACCTGCTGGCACGCTGGACCAACGGGCGCTTCGCCTCCACGGTCCATCGCGTGATCAACAGCTCGGGCCGCGAGCGCTATTCGATCGCCACCTTCTTCGATCCGGATTTCGCCACCGTCGTCGATCCCCGCGATCTCGGCGCGAGCGAGCCCGATCCGCGCTACGAGCCGGTGCGCGCCGGCGACTACATCGTGGCCCGCTTCGACGAGGCCTTCGGCTACCGCAAGAAGGATAAGACGGCGGCGGGGTGACCGCTCAGATCTCGCGGCCGTCGAGGCTGTAGTAGACGGTCAGGCAGAGCAGGATGTCCACCCGGACGCCGTCGCTCGCCAGCGGCAGGAAGATCCGCTCCAGCTCGAACATCTTGGTCTCGTAGGGCATCCTTGCCGGGCCGCGGAACCATACCGGCAGGCGCTCGCGGGCGGCGGCGGCGAATTCCGCCATGGTCTGCGCCTTCGCCTCCGCCTGCACGAACTCGTCGACGAAATCGCCGACCTTGGCGGGCATCCCCATCTTGCTGACGGCGCCGCCGATCAGCCGGAAGCGGAAGCGCGGCGGATCGCCCACCACATCCACCAGCCAGACATTCGGCAGCAGGACGCCGAGATCGACGGGATCGATGTCGCCGCGCGCCGGCAGCAGGCCCGGCCCCGGCGCCTTCTTCTGCCAATACCCGTAGAGCTGAACGATCTTACGGTGCGCTGTCGCCGGCGGCCCCGTGACGCTCGCAGACATCGCCCTTCCCCACCACCAACCACGACCGCGCTCACGCGCGAGAGTGCCCGTGGCGGCGGAGCGATGCAACACCAACGTGTGGGTGGCCCCTCCTCGCCGCAACAGCGGCGAGGAGGGGCCTTCGGCTACTTCTTCAGCGGCGCCGCGGCAGCGACGAAGCTGGCGTCGAAGCCGGCGCCGACCTTGCCGGTGTCGGTGAGGGCGCCCTGCTTCACCAGCGTCTCCATGGTGCCGTCCCACTTCGCCTTGGTGATGATGCCGATGCCGTGCGCCTTGGTGTCGTCGTTGAAGAAGGTGGAGTCGATGTCCGCCTTGAGCTCGGCGGCGAGCACTTCCTTCTTGTCGGCGTATTCCGGCACCGCCTTGGCGACGATATCGACGGCCTCCTTGGGATTGGCGATCACCTCCGCGAAGCCGGCCATATAGGCGGCGACGAAGCGCCGCACCAGGTCCTTCTTGTCCTGGATCATCTTCTCCGAGGTGAAGACGCCGGAGCCGTAGGCGACGAAGCCATGGTCGGCGCCCTGCAGGATCGAGAGCGAGCCCGGCCCGCCGGCCTTCGCCTCGAGTTCCGGCACCTCGGCGTCCATATAGCCGGGCACCGCCTGGACGCGGCCCAGCAGCAGATAGTTCTCGTAGGGCGGCGACACGCTGCTCTCCTTGATGTCGGCCTCGGACATGCCGTTCGCCGCCAAGAGCGCCTTCAGAAAGATGTAGGTCGAGCCCGCCGGATGGATGCCGATGTTGACGCCCTTCAGATCCTGCACCTTGGTGAGCTTCAAGGTCTTCGCCAGCGAGATCATGGCGAGCGGGCTCTTCTGGTTGACCGCCACCACCGCCACGACCGGCACGCCTTGCGAGCGCGACACCTGCAGCGTCGGCAGGTCGCCGAAGCCGAACTCGGCGTTGCCGTTGCCGACGAGCCTGAGCGCATCCGGCGTGCCGGTGCCCTTGCGGATCGCGGTGACGTTGATGCCGTTCTTGGCGAAGTAGCCCTTCTCCTTCGCCACGAAGAACATGGCGTGGTCGCCGCGCACCACCCAGTCGAGCTGCACGCCGACATCGTCGGCGGCCTGCGCCGTCCCTGTCGCCGCCAGCGCCAGCACCACGCCGGCGATCGCGCTACGCCACATCTGCTTCTGCCCCTTCATGCTTTGCCCCCATTCATGCGGTTTCAGGTATGGCTTGCCGCCAAGGCGGCGCCGGTAACGGCCGCGTCGTAGCGCGGCGCCCAGGCGACGAAGCGATGCTCCAGCGCCTCGATCACGTAGTAGAAGACGACGCCCAGCACCGAGACCTCGAACAGCGCCGCGAAGACCAGCGGCGTCTCCAGCTGCGTCGAGGCGAACTGGATCATGTAGCCGAGCCCGGCCGAAGCGCCGGCGAACTCGCCGACGACGGCGCCGATCACGCTGAAGGTGATGGCGATCTTGAGGCCGGAGATCAGATAGGGCAGCGAGTGCGGGATCTGCACCCGGCGCAGGATCTCGCCGCGCCCGGCGCCCACCGAGCGCATCAGCGCCACCAGCGCCGGATCGATCGACTGCAAGCCGACCAGCATGTTGAGCGCCACCGGGAAGAAGGCGATGACGACGATCAGCGAGACCTTCGGCATCAGGTCGTAGCCGAACCAGAGGATGAAGATCGGCGCCAGCGCCACCTTGGGCACGGTCTGGAACAGCACCACCAGGGGATAGAGCGCGCGGCCGAAAGCGGCGAAGCGCACGATGACGAGGGCGACCGCGATGCCGGTCACAGCGGAGAACAGGAAGCCCAGCAGCACCTCGCCGGCGGTGACGATGGCGGCGTTGAGCAGCAAAGCCTGCTTCAGGACGAGGACACGGATGATCGCCGAGGGAGCGGGGATCACGAAGGCGGAGACGTCGAGGAGCCAGATCAGCGCCTCCCAGACCGCGAGCACGAGGATGCCGAGGGCGATCGCCGGCAGGGTCTCGCGCAGGCGCGTCATGGCCGCGCTCCGTGCGCGTGTCCTTCGCGCAGCAGGCGGCGCAGCGCCGCGGTCATCTCGACGAAAGCGGGATCGCCGTAGATCGCCTCGCTGCGCTCCTGCGGCAGATCGATCGGCAGGCGCTCGATGATGCGGGCGGGGTTGGCCGCCATCACGTGCACCTCGCGCGACAGGAACACCGCCTCGTCGATCGAATGGGTGACGAGGATGATGGTCTTCTGAGTCCGCTGCCAGATCTCCAGCAGGAAGCCGATCATCTCCTCGCGCGTGATGGCGTCGAGGGCGCCGAAGGGCTCGTCCATCATCAGCACCTCGGGATCGAGGGCGAGGGCGCGGGCGATGGCGACGCGCTGCTGCATGCCGCCGGAGAGCTGCGAGGGCCGCTTGCCGGCGGCATCGGCGAGGCCGACGAGGCGCAGCATCTCCGCCGCCCGCTCCCGCACCGCCCGGCGGCTCAGCCCCTTGTCGGCGACCTCCAGCAGGAAGGCGGCATTCTCCAGCGCCGTCTTCCAGGGCAGCAATGTGGCGTCCTGGAAGACGAGGCCGATCATGTGCCGCCGCGCCGCCTCCGCCGGCGCCACGCCGCCGATGCTGACGGTGCCGGAGGTGGGCGTGATGAGGCCCGCCAGCACTTTCAGCAGCGTGCTCTTGCCGCAGCCTGACGGGCCGATCAGCGAGACGAAGCCGCCCTTGGGAATGGCGATGCCGATCTCGTGCAGCACGCGCTGCCGCAGGCCGCCGACGGCGAAATCGACTGAGATGCCGGCGGCGGCGACATGGGCAGGAG
>DATKPX010000222.1:0-8934 GCA_035523855.1 Allostellaceae bacterium | reverse complement strand
CGGTTGTCACCCCGACCGTCACAGAAGCTTCAAAAGCCGGTGCTAGCGTCCGTCCGCCGCGGGTGGGGACGAGAATAGTAATGCTGGGGAACGGAAGCGACCGCGGGGCCTTCGAGCGATCGTTGATCGAGCGGCTGGTCGATGCGGGAAAGCTCGACCAGCCCGCCGCCGACCGCGCGCTCCGCCTGCGCGCGGCGAGCGCCGAGCGTCTGGAGGCGCTGCTGATCAAGCTCGGGCTGGTGAGCGAGCGCGACGTCGCCGAGACGCTGGCCCGCGAGCTGGGCCTGCCCCTGGTGGCGCCGCCCGATTATCCCGACGCCGTCATTCTCGAGGACAAGATCAGCCGCAAGTTTCTGCGCCAGGTCGGCGTGCTGCCGCTGGCGGAGACCGCCGAGGGCATCGTCGTCGCGATGACCGATCCGCTCGACGGCTACGCGGCGCAGGCGCTCGAGATGGCGGCCGGCCGGCCGGTGCTGCGGCAGATCGCGCTGCCCTCGGAGCTGGAGGCGGCGCAGGCGCGCCTCTTCGACAGCGAGCGGAGCGAGGCCGCCAAGGTCGCCGACGCCGCCCAGGAGGGGAGCGACGAGGATCTGCTGGAGGATGTCGACCGCCTGCGCGATCTCGCCAGCGAGGGACCGGTGATCAGGCTCGTCAGCCAGATCATGAACCGCGCCATCGAGCAGCGCGCCTCCGACATCCACATCGAGCCGTTCCAGAACCGGCTCGCCGTCCGCTACCGCATCGACGGCATGCTGCACGAGGCTGGCTCGCCGCCGGCGCGGCTGCGGGCGGCGATCATCTCCCGCGTCAAGATCATGGCGAAGCTCAACATCGCCGAGCGCCGCCTGCCGCAGGACGGTCGCATCCGCCTCGCGATCCAGGGCCGCGACTACGACCTCCGTGTCTCCAGCGTGCCGACGCTGCACGGCGAGAGCGTGGTGATGCGCATCCTCGACCGCACCAGCCTGGTGGAGGATCTGACCGATCTCGGTTTCAGCGAGGAGACGCTGCCGCCCTTCCTCGGCGTGCTGGAGCGGCCGCAGGGGATCCTGCTGGTGACCGGCCCGACCGGCAGCGGCAAGACCACCACGCTTTATACGAGCCTCATGCGCCTCAACTCGCCGGAGAAGAAGCTCTTCACCGTCGAGGACCCGATCGAGTACCAGCTCGAGGGCGTCAACCAGGTGCAGATCAAGCCGCAGATCGGCCTCAGCTTCGCCCAGGTGCTGCGCTCGATCCTGCGGCAGGATCCCGACATCATCATGATCGGCGAGATCCGCGATCTCGAGACCGCGCAGATCGCGATCCAGGCGGCGCTCACCGGCCACCTCGTGCTCTCGACGCTGCACACCAACAGCGCCGCCGCCACGGTGACGCGGCTCCTCGACATGGGCGTCGAGGACTACCTCGTGACTTCCACCATATCTGGCGTGCTGGCGCAGCGGCTGGTGCGCCGGCTCTGCCCGACCTGCCGCGAGCCTTACCAGGTGCTGCCGGAGCTCGCCCAGCAGCTCCGCCTCGATCCAAGGACGGCGCGGCTCTACCGCCCGCGCGGCTGCGAGCTCTGCAGCGGCACCGGCTATTCCGGCCGCGTCGCCGTCATGGAGCTCCTCACCATGTCGGATGCGCTGCGCCGGCTGATCCTGAAGCACGCGGAATCGAACGAGCTGCATCGCGTCGCGCTGCAGGAGGGCATGCGCTCGATGTACGAGGACGGCGTCGCCAAGGCCTGCGCCGGCATCACCTCGATCGAGGAAGTGTTCCGTGTCACCCGCGATGTCTGACCATGCCGACCTTCCACTATGAGGCCGTGACGGCGGCAGGCGAGGCGGTCGCCGGCGAGATCGAGGCGGAAAGCCAGTCCGCCGTGATCGAGTACCTGCACGGCCTCGGCCATGTGCCGATCCGCGCCGACACGACCGGCGCGTCACTGCTCTCGCGCATCCTCAATTTCGAGATCAAGCGCAAGGGCGTGCCGCCCGCGCGCGACTTCGCGCTGCTGACCCAGCAGCTCGCGACGCTGCTCCACGCCGGCCTCGCCCTCGACCGCGCGCTGGAGATCGCCGAGAAGGTGGTGGCGCGGCCGCGCGACCGCGAGCGCATCCGGCGCATCCTCGACAAGGTGCGCGGCGGCAGCTCGCTCGCCGACGCGATGGCGGCGCAGAGCGACATGTTCCCGAAATTCTACATCGGCATGGTGCGCGCCGGCGAGGCGGGCGGCTCTCTCGACGTGACACTTCGCCATCTCGGCGAGTTCCTGGAGAAGGCGGACGCGGCGCGCGAGCAGATCCGCTCGGCGCTGATCTATCCGCTGATCGTGCTGCTGACCGGGTTGGGCTCGGTCGGCGTGCTCTTCGGCTTCGTGGTGCCGCGCTTCGAGCCGCTCTTCGACCAGGCCGGCGCGGCACTGCCGTTCTCCGCCATGGCGCTGCTCGCGGTTTCGCACGGGCTGCAGGACTACTGGTGGGTGGCGCCGCTGGCGCTCGCCGTGCTGATCCCGCTGGCGGTGCGCGAGATGCGCAGCCCGGCGCGCCGCCGGCGCTGGGACCGCCGCATCCTCCGGCTGCCCCTGCTCGGCGATCTCATCGCCAAGGTGGAGATCGCCCGCGTCGGCCGCACTCTCGGCACCCTCCTCAAGAACGGCGTGCCGGCACTGGCGGCGCTCGCCATCGCGCGGGAAGCAGTCGGCAACGCCGCCGTCGCCGACGCGCTTGCCGGCGTTTCCGAGCGGGTGAAGGAAGGGAAGGGCGTCGCCGATCCCCTGGCGGCGGCCGGCATCGCGCCGCCGCTCGCCATCCAGCTCATCCGCGTTGGCGAGGAGACCGCGCGACTCGAGGAGATGCTGCTCAAGGTCGCGGAAATCTACGAGCAGGAGGCGCGGCGCAGCGTCGAGCGGATGCTGGCGCTGCTGGTGCCCGGCATCACCATCGGGCTCGGCGTGGTGGTGGCAGTGGTGATCGGCTCGATCCTCACCGCCGTCCTCAGCGTCTACGAGCTTGCCACATGAGCAAAACCGTCATGCGAGGTTCGACTTTGCCTACCGATATTCCGAAACCTGCCGCGCGCGCCGAGCCAGCCCGGCGCGATGCCGGCTTCACCCTGGTGGAGCTGCTGGTGGTGCTGGCGATCCTGGCGCTTATCGTCGCGCTGGTCTCGCCGCAGGTGCTGAAGTATTTGGGCCGCGCCAAGGTCGACGCGGCGAAGATCGAGATCCAGAACATCGGCAACGCGCTCGATCTCTACAAGCTCGATATGTCGCGCTATCCGCTGCAGCAGGAAGGGCTCCTGGCGCTGGTGCAGGCGCCGGCCGGCGCCAATCGCTGGGAGGGACCCTACCTCAAGCAGAAGAATGCGCCGGTCGATCCCTGGGGACATCCCTACGTCTACCGCTATCCCGGCGAGCACGGCGAATACGACCTCTATTCCGTCGGCCCCGACGCCCCCACCGGCACCGCCGCCGACAAGCCGGCGATCGGCAACTGGTGATCCCTTGGCGAGGGAGCGCGGCTTCACCCTCATCGAGCTGGTGGTGGTGCTCGCGATCCTCGCGCTCGCCACCGCGCTGGTGACGCCGTTGCTGAGCCGCGGCCGCGACCGGGCGGAGTTCGATGCCACCGTGCGCGAAGTGGCGGCGGCGCTGCGCGAGACCCGGAGCCTCGCCATGACCCGCGACCGCTCCGAGGCGCTGCTGGTGGACGTGGCGCATGGCGTGCTCCGCTGGGGCGGGCGTCCCGCGGATCATCGCGTGCCACGGAGCATCCGCCTGGCGCTCCTCACCACCGCGGGCGAGCGCCTCGACGAGGAGAGCGGCGACATCCGCTTCTTCCCGGACGGCAGCTCGACCGGCGGCCATGTGACCCTGATGCAGGGAGAACGACGCAGGGATGTCTTCGTGGACTGGCTCAGCGGGCGGATCTCGGTCGGCGATGCGACAGCGCCGCCGGCGCGCTGACGCCGCGGGCTTCACCCTGGTGGAGATCCTCGTCGCCTTCGCGATCGCGGGGGTGCTGATGACGCTGCTGCTGCGCGTGCTGAGCGGCGGCCTCGACAGCACCGGCCGGTCGCGCGCGGAGGTCTCGGCGGTGCTCGCCGCGCAGTCCGCGCTCGACGAGCTCGGCCGCAGCATCCCGCTCCGCGACGGCCAGGAGCTGAGCTCCGACCGCGACCGCTTCCACATCGCGACCGCGGTCCACCGCTACAGCGAGAACGTCACGGCCGATACCTCGACGCTCTATTCGGTGCCCTATGAAGTCGAGGTCACCGTGAGCTGGCGCGAGGGGCGGCGGGATCGCTCGATCTCCCTCAGGAGCCTTCGGCTTGGCCCGCAGACCGCCGAATAGTGTCGGCGGCGACCGCGCCGCGGCCGGATTCACCCTCGTCGAGGCGCTGGTCGCCCTCACGCTCTTCGCGCTGCTGTCGGTCTTCGTGTTCGGCGGGCTGCGCTTCGGCAACCGCGCGGTGGCGCTCGGCACCAGCGCCATCGAGCGCACCTCCGGCCTCGCCCTCGCCGAAGGGTTCCTGCGCCAGCAGCTGGCGGCGGCGCAGCCGCTGCCGATGGGGGGCACGGATGCGCAGCCGATCATCTCCTTCACCGGCGCGCCCGACCGGGTGGAGTTCGTCACCCTGCCGCCGGCCTATCTCGCCCAGGGCGGCTTCCACTGGCTCCGGCTCGCGGTGGAGGACCAGCGCCTGGTCGTGCGCTGGGAGCCCGTCCGTGCCGCGGCGGAGGAGAGTGGTCCAGCACCCTCCGGCGCCAGCGTTCTCCTCGAGGGCGTGCGGGAGATCACCCTCTCGTATTTTGGCGCCCGCGCGGACGAGCGGGCGGCGGACTGGCACGACCGCTGGGAGGATGCGACGGCACTGCCGTCGCTGATCCGGCTGCGCATCGCCTTTGCCGACGGGCGCCAGGCGCCGGATCTGACCGTGGCGACCCGGCTCGCCGAGACCGTGGCGGCGGCGCGCTGAGTGGCCCCCTGTCTCTGACATCCCGGGCCCAGGCCGGCGTCACCGTTGCGTCATTAATGACCGTTACGGTGGCCTGTCCGACGCGGCGGCCGACGGGAGCAGCCGCCCCTCCGTGGTTCCGGGTTGTTCCTCATGGCTGATGTCCTGCGATCGCTCAGCGCCACTGTCGCCGCTGGGCTGCGCTGTTGGGGCGGCGAGCTCAAGGCGATGGTGCCGGCGCGGCTGCGCCGCATGCTGGACGATATCGGCAGCCGCCTGGTCCTCGTCGCGCCCGCCCTCGGGCCGCTGGAACTCGTCCACGAGGCCGGCAGCCGGCGCGAGGTGCTGGCGCGGTTTCCCGTCTCGGCGGCATCGACGCCGGAATCCGCCGCCCTCCGTCGCATCGTCACCGACTGGCGGCGGCGGGCCGCGCACATCTCGATCCGCCTCGCGCCCGACCGTGCGCTGCGTACCGTGGCGAGCCTGCCGCTCGCCGCCGAGAAGAACCTCGCGGAAGTCCTCACTTTCGAGCTCGACCGGCAGACGCCGTTCAAGAGCAGCGAGGCCTATTTCGCCCATCGCCGCACCGCCCGCGATCCGGCGGCGAAACGGCTCTCGGTCGAGCTCACGGTGGTGCCGCGCGCCGCCGTCGACGAGCTGCGCCAGCTCGCTGGCCGCATCGGCCTGGTGCCGGACAGCATCGAGGTGGAGGCGGGGCCGCGCGGCCCGCACGACCTGCTGCAGGGGGAGCGCCTGTCGCGGCCGCAGAAACTGACGCGGCTCGCCTTCGCCGGCCTCGCCGGCGTCACGCTGGTGTTCGTCGCCGCCGCCCTCCTGGTGCCGCTGCAGCGCGCCCACGCCACGGCGGCGGCGCTGGCGCAGCAGCTCGCCGTGGCGAAACAGCAGGCCGACGCGGCCGCGCGGCTGCAGAAGCAGATCGAGAGCCAGATCCAGGATGGCGGCGCGCTGCTCACCCGCAAGCGCCAGGCGGCGACGGATTCCGCGGTCCTCTACTTCCTCACCGATGCGCTCGCCGACGACACCTGGCTCACCGACCTGCAGCTCAACGGCACCGAGGTGCAGATGACGGGCTCGGCCGCCTCAGCCTCGGAGCTGATCGCCCGCCTCGATCAGTCCAAGCATTTCTCCAACGCGGCGTTCCGCTCGCCGGTGACCCAGGATACCAGGACCAACCGCGAGCAGTTCAGCATCGCCGCGACGCTGCTGCCGGAGGCGCGCCAGTGAGGCGCGAGATGCCGCCGCTCGCGCGCCGCGGCCTGGCGCTGGCGATCCTGCTGGTCCTCGTCGGCGCGGTCTATGCCGTGGCGGTGCAGCCGCTCATCGACGACTACCGGGACACCACGCAGTCGATCGAGCAGATGAGCGCGCTGCTGCAGCGCTATCAGCGGGTCGCCGCCAACCTCGCGCCGCTGCAGGCGCAGCTCGCCAGCGTGCAGCAGCGCCAGGGCGCCAAGGACGGCTTTTTCGCCGGCGCCAACGACACGCTGGTGGCGGCACAGCTGCAAGGCAAGCTGCGCACCGCGGTCGAGGCGGCGCGCGGCGAGCTCAAGAGCACCCAGGTGCTGCCGACCGAGGATGACGGCAAGATGCGGCGCATCACCGTCCGCGGCCAGATGGCCTCGACGCTCGGCGCGGTGCAGCGGGTGATCTACGAGATCGAGGCGTCCTCGCCCTATCTCTTCGTCGACAATCTCAACCTGCGTGTCCGCGCCGCCGAGCGCCGCGCCGAGGTGCCCGACCAGGATCCGATCCTGGACGTGCGCTTCGACGTCTACGGCTATCTCTCCAGCGCGAAATAGCGAGAGCCATGGTCTTCGATCTCAACAACGTTCGATCGCGCCGGAGCGCCGCGCCACCGGCGCGCCAGCAGGCGGCTCCGCCGCCGAGAACCGTCTCGATGGATCCGCTGCCAGAGCGCCCGACCGGCGCCACCCTCGAGCGACAGGTCCTGCCGGTCAGCGCGCCGCGTCCGCGCGGACCGGTGCTGATCCGCGGCTGGTCAGGGCTGCATCTGGGCGGCTTCGCCCTGCTGCTGGCGGTCGCCGCCGCCAGCGCGGCGGTCATCTACGGGGAGTTGACCGCGGAGCCGCCCGTGCCGGTCGCCGCCAGCGAGCCCTCGGGGGCGTCGGCGCTGCCGGCACCGCCGGCGCAAGAGCCCGTCTTCGCCATGCCGCCGCTGCAGAGCTACGCGGAGGTCACCGAGCGCCCGCTGTTCTCGCCGAGCCGCCGGCCGGCGACGGTGACGCTGCAGATGGCGGGGCCGTCGTCGTCGCTGGCGCTGGTCGGGGTGGTGATCTCGCGCGATGGCGGCATCGCCCTCATCCGCTCGGGCAAGGGTCCCGCGCTGGCGCGGGTGCGGGAAGGTCAGCAGGTCGAGGGCTGGACCGTGCGGTCGATCGCGCCCGATCGCGTGGTGGTGCGCAACGGCACCTCCGAGGCGCAGCTCAAGCTGCACGACGACGCGCCGGCCGCGAAGGACGCAAACAGCCAGTCCGCGCAATAGCAGCAGGCTCAGAATGGCGAGGGACCGAGCAGCTCCCAGCCGTGGCGCTGCAGGATGTCGGCCAGCTCGTCCTTGCTCATCGACGCGAATTTGCGGCCGGTCCGCTGCTGCTCCTCGATCAGCCCGCCGGCGCGCGCCGGCGTATAGAGGAAGAGCACGCGGGCGGTTTCCGCACCGGTGCTTTTCCAGGCGTGCCGCACTCCGCGGGGAATGAAGCCGCAGGTGCCGGGCGCACGGACCGTGATCTCGTCGCCGATCAGCAAGGTGACCTCGCCGCTCAGTATGTAGGCGATCTCGTCGCTGTCGTGATGGAGGTGGAACGTGCTCTTGTTTCCCACAGGCAGCACCTGCTCGAACATCATGATGCTGCCGCCGCTCTCCTCGCATCCGAGCTTGAGCGACGTGGTGCGCCCGGTGGGATCGCCGGCCCTCGCGGCGCTCATGGGGGCCTGCGCTCGACGGTTCTGGGATCGTCGGCATCGACCTCGAGGGTCTCGCCGGGGAAGGGCGTCACCGCCATCTGCGTCGCGCCGTCCGGAGAGAGCAGGCGATGCCAGGCGCCCTGCGGAATGACGGCGACGGTTCCGGCGCCGAGCACGAAAGACCGGGGCGGCCCGTCGTCGCAAACGATCTCCAGGGTCGCCCTGCCGTCGAGGATGTGAACCAGCTCGTCGCCGGCGAGATGGCGTTCCCAGTGGTCCCGCCCGGAGGCCTTGATGGCGAGAAGGAGACCGTCGCGATAACGCGCCAGATCGGCGACGCTTCCCTTTCGATCCGCCGCCGTCGAGCTGGAGCTGCGGCGGAACATCGTCAGCTTTGCGAGCTCGGCGACGAGATCGACCACGGTGGGCGTGCCGCCGGCGGTCACTTTCCGTGGCTCCGCCGCACGCGGGTCGGCAATATCGAGATCGATGTGATCGCCGGGGATCGTCGCGCTCATCGTGGTCGCGCCGGTCGCGGAGTGGAAGCGGTGCCACGCGCCCCGCGGAACGACGGTCAGCATGCCGGCGGCGAGCGCATAGGACTGCGGCCCGGTCTGCTCGACGATATCAAGGGTCGTCGCGCCGTCGAGCACGCGAACCAGCTCATCTTCGGGATGGGTCTCCCAATGGCCGGTTCCGGCGGATCTGCCGATGAGGAGCATCCCGTCCCGATAGGAGGCCAGGCGGGCCGCGCTGCCCTTGCGCTCCGCGAACGTCGTTTGCGGAGTCCGTCCGCGGAACAGGGTGAGCTTCGATAGCTCCGCGTCGAGATCGATGATGGCGGGGGTTTGGCTGTCCATCGCTCTCTCCATCGGCTGAGGCTGCGGGACGGGAGAAAGCCTAGCGCCATGGATTAATTGCGGTGATCTCCGTTTTCGGGGCCCGGTGGAACGTTTTCGTGGCACACGGTTCGATGCTAGGATCTGCGGCAATGCCACGAAGGAGCCGGTCATGGCTGCTCTCGACGGATCGGCCGTTGCGCGG
>DATKPX010000221.1:0-2939 GCA_035523855.1 Allostellaceae bacterium | reverse complement strand
CTCGTTCCAGCTGATGCAGCAGAAGCTGGCGCAGTTCATCGACATCATCAGGCAGGATCCGGCGGTGGACTTCGTCGTCGGCTTCACCGGCGGCGGCCAGACCAATGGCGGCTTCGTCTTCGCCTCCCTGAAGCCGCTCTCCGAGCGCAAGCTCTCCGCCGATCAGGTGATCGCCCGGCTGCGGCGCGAGCTGTCGCAGGTGCCGGGCGCCGCCCTCTTCCTGCAGGCGGCGCAGGACGTGCGCGCCGGCGGCCGGGCGGCGAACGCCCAGTACCAGTACACGCTGCAGGCGGACAACACCGCCGACCTCTACAATTGGGTCCCGAACATCACCCAGGCGCTGCAGTCGATCCCGCAGCTCACTGACGTCAACTCCGACCAGCAGCAGAATGGCCTCGAGACCGATCTGGTGATCGACCGCGCCACCGCGGCGCGCCTCGGCATCACCGCGAGCCAGATCGACAACACGCTCTACGACGCTTTCGGCCAGCGCCAAGTCTCCACCATCTACAATCCGATCAACCAGTACCATGTGATCATGGAGGTGGCGCCGGAGTTCTGGCAGAGCCCGGAGGTGCTGAAGGACATCTACGTCAGCACCGCGGGCGGCTCGGTCGGCGGCGTGCAGCAGACCAACGCCGTCGCCGGCACGGTGAGCAGCGCGAAGCAGACCAGCACGGCCGCCACCATCGCGCAGGACGCCGCGCGCAACCTCGCCAACAACCAGCTCGCCGCCAGCGGCAAGAGCGCTGCCTCGACCGGTGCCGCGGTGAGCGCGGCCCGGGAGACGATGGTACCGCTCGCCGCCTTCACCCGTTTCGGCCCGGGCAAGACGCCGCTGGCGGTCAATCACCAGGGGCTGTTCGTCGCCAGCACGATCTCCTTCAACCTTGCGGCCGGCATCTCCCTCGGCGACGCCACCGCCCTCATCGACCAGGCGATGGCGCGGATCGGCGTACCCGCCACGATCCACGGCACCTTCCAGGGCACCGCCCGCGTCTTCCAGCAGTCGCTCGCCAGCGAGCCCTATCTGGTGCTGGCTGCGCTCGCCGCGGTCTATATCGTGCTGGGCGTGCTCTATGAGAGCTACGTCCATCCCCTCACCATCCTCTCGACGCTGCCCTCGGCCGGCGTCGGCGCCATCCTGGCGCTGATGGCCTTCAACTCCGAATTCGACATCATCGCCCTGATCGGGGTCATCCTGCTGATCGGCATCGTCAAGAAGAACGCGATCATGATGATCGACTTCGCCCTCGACGCGGAGCGCACCCAGGGCCTGTCGTCGCGGGACGCCATCTACAAGGCGTGCCTGCTGCGCTTCCGCCCGATCATGATGACCACCATGGCGGCGCTGCTGGGCGCGGTACCGCTGGCGATCGGCGCCGGCGAGGGCGGCGAGCTGCGCCGGCCGCTCGGCATCTCCATCGTCGGCGGGCTGATGGTGAGCCAGGTACTGACGCTCTACACGACGCCGGTGATCTATCTCTACCTCGACCGCTTCCGCCTGTGGTCGCAGCGGGTCTGGAGCCGCCGGCACCCGCCGGAAGTCGCCGGCCCGAAACCCCTGGGGGGCGCGTGAGGATGGTTCGGACAAACCGGCTCCCGCCCCGACTGTTGGCCGCCGCGACCCTTGCGGCGCTCGCGGGCTGCGCCGTCGGTCCCGACTACAAGCGGCCGGAGGCGCCGACGCCGGTCACGTACAAGGAGCTCAAGGGCTGGAAGCCCAGCGAGCCCAAGGAAGCCGCCAGCAACGCGCCCTGGTGGTCGATCTACGGCGATCCTGCCCTCGACGAGCTGGAGCGGCAGATCGACGTCTCCAACCAGAATCTGAAAGCCGCCGAGGCCGCCTTCCGCCAGGCGCGGGCACTGGTGACCGAGGCGCGGGCGCAGTTCTTCCCCACCGTCGACGCCAACGGCGCCGGCACCCGCAGCGGCCAGGGCCGCCACACCGGCAGCTCCAGCAGCGTCTCGCGCGCCACCGGCTTCGTGCAGAACCAGTATAATCTGAGCGCCAGCGCCAGCTGGGAGATCGATGTCTGGGGCCGCATCCGCCGCACGGTGGAGAGCCAGGAGGCGAGCGCCCAGGCGAGCGCCGCCGATCTCGCCTCGGCGCGGCTCTCCGCCCAGGCCGAGCTCGCGAGCGACTACTTCCAGCTCCGCGTCGCCGACCAGCTGAAGCGCCTGCTCGACGACACCGTCGCGGCGGACACGCGCTCGCTGCAGATCACCCAGAACAAGTATGCCTCCGGCACCGCCGCCAAGTCCGACGTGGTGCAGGCCCAGGCGCAGGTCGAGAACGTGCGCGCCCAGTCGATCAACGTGGGGGTGCAGCGCGCCCAGCTCGAGCACGCCATCGCCGTGCTGATCGGCAAGCCGCCCTCGGATTTCGCGCTGGCGCCGGCGCCGATGCGGACGGACGTGCCGGTGTCGCCGACCGGCTTGCCGTCGGAGCTGCTGGAGCGACGGCCAGACATCGCGGCAGCGGAGCGCAGCATGGCATCGGCCAATGCGCAGATCGGCGTCGCCATCGCCGCCTATTACCCGACCATCACGCTGCAGGCCTCCTACGGCTTCGTCAGCACCGCGCTCGAGAGCCTGATCCAGACCTCGCACAGCGTCTGGTCCTTCGGGCCCAACGTGGCGGAGACCGTCTTCGACGGCGGCCTGCGCTCCGGCCAGGTGGCGGCCGCCCGCGCCACCTACGACCAGACCGTGGCCAACTACCGGCAGACCGTGCTGGCGGGGTTCCAGCAGGTCGAGGACGAGCTGGCGGCGCTCCGCGTTCTCGAGCAGCAGGCGGAGGTCCAGGACCGGGCGGTGAAGGCGTCGGAGGAGGCGGTGCAGCTCATCCTCAACCAGTATCGCGCCGGCACCGTGGACTACACGACGGTGGTGACCGCGCAGACCACGGCGCTCGGCAATGAGCAGACCGCGCTCAC
>DATKPX010000220.1:0-6429 GCA_035523855.1 Allostellaceae bacterium | reverse complement strand
AGCATCTCGCGCTCCGGCGAGAACCAGAAGCCGTTGTAGATCAGCTCCGCGTAGCGCGGCATGACGTCGTCCTTCAAATGCGCAGCGCCGCGGTCGAGGGTGATGCTCTCGATGCCGCGATGGGCGGCGTTGAGGATGGTGCCGCCGGGCGTTTCATAGACGCCGCGCGACTTCATGCCGACGAAGCGGTTTTCCACGAGATCGAGCCGGCCGATGCCGTGCTTGCCGCCGAGCTCGTTCAAGCGCTGCAGCAGCGCCGCCGGCGAGAGCGTCTCGCCGTTGACGGCGACGGGATCACCTTTCAGGAACTCGACCTCGACGTATTCCGGCTTGTCCGGCGCCTTCTCCGGCGCCACCGTGCGGCTGTAGACGAATTCCTCCGGCTCGCTCCAGGGATCCTCCAGCACCTTGCCCTCGGCGGAGATGTGCAGGAGGTTGGCGTCAACGGAGAACGGCGCCTCGCCGCGCTTGTCCCTGGCGATCGGGATCTGGTGCTTCTCGGCATATTCGATGAGCCGCGTGCGCGAGGTCAGATCCCACTCGCGCCAGGGCGCGATCACCTTGATGTCGGGCTTGAGCGCGTAGTAGCTGAGCTCGAAGCGCACCTGGTCGTTGCCCTTGCCGGTGGCGCCGTGGGCGACGGCGTCGGCGCCCACCTGCTGGGCGATCTCGATCTGCCGCTTGGCGATCAGCGGCCGGGCGATCGAGGTGCCGAGCAGGTACATTCCCTCATAGAGCGCGTTGGCGCGGAACATCGGGAAGACGAAGTCGCGCACGAACTCCTCGCGCAGGTCGTCGACGAAGATCTCCTTGATCCCCATCATCTGCGCCTTGCCGCGCACCGGCGTCAGGTCCTCGCCCTGGCCCAGATCGGCGGTGAAGGTGACCACCTCGCAGCGGTAGGTATCCTGCAGCCAGCGCAGAATCACCGAGGTATCGAGGCCGCCGGAATAGGCGAGCACCACCTTCTTAACCGAGCCGGTCATGATCGGACCCTTCGTCCCAGGGGGAAAATCGCGGCGCAGTATAGGAAAACCCGCCGGCGGAGCAAGGGCGGCGCCGTTCGCCGTTGCTTTCGCCGGAGGCCCCGGCAAGATCAGGCGGCAGGTCGAAGAGAGGCGCGATGGGGGCCTATTTCAGGCGGCGGCTGCGGCGGGTTGTGGTTTTGTTCATGGCCGGCCTGGTGCTGGTTGGGCTTCCGCCCGGCCGGGCGCGCGCCGACGACGCGGCGATCGAGCAGGAAGCGAAGGCGATCGTCGATCTCTTCGGCGGCGCCTACGACGATCCCAAGCTCGGCGCCTATATCTCCGGCGTGGGCGCCCGGCTGGTGCAGACCACCAGCATGGCGAAGCAGCCCTTCACCTTCACGGTGCTGGACAGCCCCGTCGCCAATGCCTTCTCGCTGCCGGGCGGCCGCGTCTTCGTGACCCGCGGCCTCTTGGCGCTGGTCGCCAACGAGGCCGAGCTCGCCGGTGTCCTCGGCCACGAGATCGGCCACATCACCGCCCACCACGCCGAGAGCCGCGAGCGGCGCGCCGCCATCGCGCGGCTCGGCGTGGGATTGCTCTCGATCTTCGGCGCGCGTCTGGCGACGCCGGAGATCGGCCATCTGGTGCAGCGCTTCGCCGGCGTCGGCGGGCTCTATTATGTCGAGCGCTTCTCCCGCGAGCAGGAGTTCCAGGCCGATGTGCTGGGGACCCGCACCCTCGCCAAGGCCGGCTACAGCGCCTATGCGATGTCGAGCTTCCTCGGCACTCTCGAGGCGGAGATGCGCCTCGACAACAAGATCGCCGGAAGGCCTGAGGACGACGCGCGCTTCAGCATGTTCGCCGATCATCCGCGCACCGACGAGCGGGTGAAGCGCGCCATCGCCGAGGCCGGCACGCTGCCGCACGCGCCGGATCTCCGCCGCAACGCCTATCTGCGCAAGATCGACGGCCTCCTCTACGGCGACAATCCCGACAAGGGCGTGGTGCGCGGCGGCTGGTTCATCCATCCGACGCTCCGCATCGCCTTCGCGGTGCCGCCGGGATTCCAGGTCGAGAACACCGAGACGCGCGTCATCGTCGAAGGCGGCGAGGATGCGGGCTTCCTGTTCGACCGCGCGCCGGAGGAGTTCGACGGCACGCCCGAGGCTTATCTCGCGGAGAAATCCCAGTCCAAGACCGGCGACCCGATCCAGCATCTCGACATCAACGGCCTCGCGGCGGCGACGGTGCCGGGCCAGGTCAAGAGCGACAGCGGCGCCGTGGTCAACCTGCAGCTGGTGGTGATCCGCGCCGATCCGGCGACGCTCTACCGCTTCGTCTTCGTCTATCCGAACCGCGATCCCCGCCGCTTCGTCGATCTCTACGACAAGGTCGCCGTCAGCTTCCGCCGTGTCAGCATGGCGGATGCCGCCCGCATCAAGCCGCTGCACCTGCGGATCGTGACGGTGCAGAGCTGGGACACGGTGGAGAGCATGGCGAACCACATGGCGCCCGGCCCCTACAATCTCGAGCGCTTCCAGGTGCTGAACGGCCTCGCGCCGGACGCCGCGCTCAAGCCCGGCCGCGCGGTGAAGCTGGTGACGGAGTAGGGGGCGGGCGATGTCCCTGATGCTCTCGGAGTTCCACGCCGCCGGCTATCGCTCGCTGCGCCGGATCCGCTTCCCGGTCGGGCGGCTCGGCGTGTTCCAGGGCGCCAACGGCGTCGGCAAGACCAATCTCTACCGGGCGCTGCAGCTGGTGCAGGCCGCGGCCGCCGGCACGCTCTCGCGCGAGCTCGCCGCCGAGGGCGGCATGGAGTCGGTGCTCTGGGCCGGCGAGCGGCCGCACGGCAAGCCCGTGCGCATGGCCTTCCGCGCCGGTCTCGGTCCGCTGCCCGGCGGTGCCTCGGACTATGTCTACGAGGTGACGGCGGGCATTCGCGAGTGTACCGCGCCCGCCTTCCCGCTGGAGCCGCAGATCAAGGAGGAGACCCTCACCTTCCACCACCGCGGCCGGCGTCACAAGCTGCTGGAGCGGCGCGGCCCCGCGGCCTTTGCCCGCGACGACAAGGGCGTGCGCCAGGAGCTTCGCGCCGATCTCATGGCGTCGGAGACCGCGCTCGGCTCGCTGGCGGATCCCGGCCGCTTCCCGGATCTCCATTCCCTGCGCTGGACGCTGCTGGACTGGCGCTTCTATCACGAGATGCGCAGCGACCTGGAAGGACCGCTGCGCCGTCCCTGCCTTGCGGTGGTGGCGCCGACGCTCGCCTCCGACGGCGCCAACCTCGCCGCCGTCTTCGCGACCCTCGCCTATATCCGCGAGGACCGGGTCGATCTCGACCGCGCGATCGAGGATGCGTTTCCCGGCGCCGCGCTGGAAGTGCCGGTGCCGGACCGCACCGCCTCCTTCGGGCTCCGTTTTCCCGATCATCCCAAGCGCGTCTTCGAGTCCTGGGAATTGTCGGACGGCACGCTGCGCTACCTGGCGCTGGCGGGCGCGCTGCTCGCCTATCGGCTGCCGGCCTTCATCGCCCTCAACGAGCCCGAGACCAGCCTGCATCCGGACCTGCTGGAGCCGCTGGCGCGCCTCATCGTGCGCGCCTCGGAGCGGACGCAGATCTGGCTGGTGACCCATTCCGAGACGCTGGCCGCCGCGCTCGCGGAGCATGGCGATCTCAAGCCCTTGACCGTGATCAAGCGCGATGGCGAGACTTGGATCGAGGGGCTGAAGATCACTGGCGAGTTCCGCGACGAGGAGGAGGGGGCATGACCGTCACCATCTATCACAACCCGCGCTGCAACACGTCGCGGAGGACGCTGGCGCTGCTGGAGAAGAAGGGCGCGAAGCCGGAGGTGGTGGAGTATCTGAAGACGCCGCCGAGCGCTGCCCGGCTGAAGGAGCTGCTGAAGATGCTGGGCATGACGCCGCGCCAGCTCCTGCGCAAGAAGGAGGCGAAGGAGGCCGGCCTCGACAAGCCCGATCTCAGCGACGCCGCCCTCATCGCGGGCATGGTGAAGCATCCGATCGTGATCGAGCGGCCGATCGTGGTGAAGGGGAGCAAGGCGGCGCTCGGCCGGCCGCCGGAGGCGGTGCTCAGGATTCTCTAGGCGTCATCGGGGGGATACTCATGGACAGCCAGTCGCCGCATAAAATGGAAGCCGAGGAGATCGCGCATCTGGTGCAGCTCCGCCACGCGCGCCGCCAGCGGCGCAAGACCGGGCGGCCGCCTCACCTCAGCCTCGGCGATCGCGTCTCCGACACGGTGGCGCAGGTGGTCGGATCCTGGCGCTTCATCATCATCCAGAGCGTCATCCTGGCGATCTGGATGGCGCTCAACGTCACCGCCTGGATCGAGCACTGGGACCCCTATCCCTTCATTCTGCTGAACCTGGTGCTGTCGTTCCAGGCGGCCTATACGGCGCCGGTCATCATGATGAGCCAGAACCGGCAATCGAACATCGATCGCCAAGCCGCGCAGCACGACTACGACGTCAACCTCAAGGCGGAGCTGGAGATCGAGCTGCTGCACCAGAAGATCGATCTCCTGCGCGAGAAGGAGATCAGCGAGCTCATCGGCATCATCCGGACCTTGCAGACCGCGCTCTGCGACGCCGATGGCCGGCCGCGCACCGCGACAGCGGCGGCGCCGGGCTAGGCAGCGCCGGCCTCGGTCTCGCGCAGCTTCAGGAGCTCGCTCTTGCGGAGCTTCACGCTCTCGGATTTGAGCTGGCCGCAGGCGGCGAGGATGTCGCGGCCGCGCGGCGTGCGCACCGGCGAGGAGTAGCCGGCGGCATTGACGATGTCGCTGAAGACGGTGATCGCCGCATCGGTGGAGCAGTCGAAGGGCGCGCCGGGCCAGGGGTTGAACGGGATCAGGTTCACCTTGGCGGGAATGCCGGCGAGCAGCCGGACGAGCTGGCGCGCCTCGGCCGGCGAATCGTTGACACCCTTCAGCATCACGTACTCGAAGGTGATGCGGCGCGCGTTGCTGGAGCCGGGGTAGGTCCGGCAGGCCTGAAGCAGCTCGGCGATCGGGTACTTCTTGTTGATCGGCACCAGCACGTCGCGGAGCTCGTCGCTGACCGCGTGCAGCGAAATCGCCAGGTTGACGCCGAGCTCGGCGCCGCAGCGCTCGATCATCGGCACCACGCCGGCGGTGGAGAGCGTGATCTTGCGCCGCGAGATGGAGAGGCCCTCGTGGTCCATCACGATCTTCAGCGCCTTGGCGACGTTCTCGAAGTTATAGAGCGGCTCGCCCATCCCCATCATGACGATGTTGGTGATCTGGCGGTCCTCGGGCGGCGACGGCCACTCGCCGAGCGCGTCGCGGGCGATCATCACCTGGCCGACGATCTCGGCGGCCTCGAGGTTGCGCACCAGTCGCTGGGTCCCGGTGTGGCAGAACTTGCAGGTGAGGGTGCAGCCGACCTGGGACGAGACGCAGAGCGTGCCGCGGTCCTCTTCGGGAATATGGACGCTCTCGACCTCCTGCCCGTCGGGGAAACGCAGCAGCCATTTCCGGGTGCCGTCCACCGAGGCGAGGTCGCGGGAGACCGCCGGCCGCGCCACCTCGTAGCGCCCGGCGAGCTCGGCGCGGAAGCTCTTGGCGAGCGAGGTCATGGCGTCGAAGGAGGTGACGCCGCGGTGATAGATCCAGTGCCAGAGCTGGCGCGCGCGGAAGGGCTCGGCGCCGAACGCCGCCATCTCGCCGGCAAGCTCGGCGCGGTCGAGGCCGACGAGGTTCTTGCGCGGGGCCGGCGCGCTGGCTGGGGTCGGGGAGGTCATGGCGCCGAAGATATAGGGTGAGGGCGGCCCGCTGGCAAACGGGATGCGAACAGTGTCCGGGCGCTCAGGCCTGGGCGCTCGGCCGCGCCGCCACCGCCGCGTGCCAGCGCCTCAAGGCAATCTGGTTTTCGGGGCCGAAGAGCTTGGCCCGGTTGGCGAATTCGACCGAGATGAAGGCGGTGATATCGGCGATGGTGAAGCGCTCGCCGGCGACATGGGGGCTCTTGGCGAGCCGCCGGTCGAGACGCCCGAGGAAATGCTCGACGCGGGCGCGGCCGCGCTCGGCGAGGCCCGGGATCTGCGGATAATCCTCCGGCCCGGGCAGGCCGCGGCTCTTCAATCCCGGCGTCGCGTTGCGGAACGCCTCCATCACCGCGTAGAAGCCGTCGCGCTCCATCTGGCGCTGCCACATCTCGATCACCGCCTTCTCGGCCGCGCTCTCGCCCATCAGGCGCGGCTCCGGCTGGGTCTCCTCGAAATAGCGGCAGATGGCGATGGCGTCGGTGATCCGGGTGCCGTCGTCGAGCGCCAGCACCGGCACCGTGCAGTCGGGGTTGATGGCGCGGAAAGCGGGCGAGAACTGCTCGCCGGCGCGCAGGTCCACCTGCACGGTCGGCACTGCGATGCCCTTCTCGGCGAGAAACATGCGCACGCGGCGCGGGCTCGGGGCGCTGGC
>DATKPX010000219.1:0-3418 GCA_035523855.1 Allostellaceae bacterium | reverse complement strand
CTCGGACTTGCCGGTGATGTTGACGATGCGGCCCCATTTCCGCTCCATCATCCCCGGCAGGATCGCATGGGTGAGCTGGCGGACGCGGGTGAAGTTGAGAGTGATCGCCTCGCTCCAGCGCTCCTCGCCGGCATCGACCGCCAGCGGCCGGCTGCCGCCGGCGCAGTTGACGAGGATGTCGATGTGGCCGAGCGCTGCGATTGCCTGGTCGCGGATGCGTTGGCCGGAATCCTCCGCCATCACGTCCTGCACGATGAGGGCGGGCGAGGGATCCTGGGCGCGGGCGATCTCGGCCGCCAGCTCCTCCAGCAGCGGCTTGCGGCGCGCCACCACCGCCAGCTTGACGCCTTCCCGCGCCAGGAGCCGCGCGATGGCGCGGCCGATCCCCATGCTGGCGCCGGTGACGAGGGCGGTCCTGCCCTTGAGCTCGAGATCCATGGTGCTCCTCCCGCGATGCTTGCCGGCTTTATAGCGCGCCGGCGGCGAAGCGGCGAGGCGTCAGATCTTGAGGCCCTTGGTGCGGTGGGTGCTGACGCCGTCGAGGAGCGCGTCGCCGAGCGCGGCGCCGGTCATGTCGGCGTCGTCGAGGATCGCCTCGCGCAGATCCGCGTCGGTGAGATCGGCGTCGGTGAAGTCGACGCCGGTGAGATCGGCGCCGCGGAGATCGGCATTGCTGAGATTGGCGCCGGCGAGCTTCGCGTGCTCCAGCATCGAGATGTAGTCGACGTCGCGGCCGCCGACATTCTGCAGCGGGCCGAGCTTGACGCCGTAGAGGTTGGCCTCGTTGAGATGCGCGCGCCGCAGCGTGGCGCCGCGGAGGTCGGCCTCGGTCAGCACGGCGCGGCGCAGGTCCGACATCGAGAGATCGGCCATGGCGAGCGAGGCGCGCGCCAAATTGGCGCCGGCGAGGTTGGCGCTTCTGAGCACCGCCATCGGCAGCACGCGGCCCTCGAGATTGCGGCCGCGCAGGTCGAGCTTCTCCAGCACCGCGCGCTCGCCGATCTTGCCGGAGCTGTCGATCCAGAGCGCGTGCAGGCGCAACGCCTCGGCGAGGTCCCACTCGGTCTTGATCGCGTAGTCCGGGCGGATGGCGCCGCGGAACTGGTCGCCCTCGAGCAGCGCCGCATCGAGGATGGCGTCGCTGAGGTCGGCGCCGGCGGTGTCGGCGCGGTCGAACTTGGCGCCCGTGAGCACGGCGCCGCGGAAGACGGCGCCGTTGAGCTTGGTCTCGGCGAGATCGGCATCCTCCAGCACGGCACCGGTGAGATCGGCGTTGCGGAGGTCGGCGCCCTTGAGATCGGTGCCGCGCATCACCGCGTCGGAGAAATCCGCCTGCATGACGAAGGCGGTGTCCAGGCGCGCGCCGCTGAAGTCGGCGCCGCGCGCCTGCGCCGAGGTGAGGTCGGTGCGCCGGAGCCGGAAGCTCTCCGCCAGCGGCGAGGGAAGCTGGTCGTAGATCGCGAGCGCCGCCTCCCGCAGATCCGCGTGCGCCAGCACCGCGCGATTGAGCTCGGCGCCACGGAAGCAGGCGCCGCGCAGGTCGGCCTTGGTCATGTCCGCATCGTTGAGATTGGCAAGCCGGAAATCGGCGCCGAACAGCGTGGCGCCGCGCAGCCGGATGCGCGGCAGGAAGGCGCGATGCATGCGCACGCCCGTGAGATCGGCGTCGGTCAAATCGTGGTAGCTGAGATCGACGTCGCTGAGGTCGTGGAATGCGAGAAGCGCGCGCTGGCCGCCGGGCTTTCGCGCCAGGAACCGCGCATGCGCCAGCAGCACCGAGTTGAGCTCGCCAAGGCTCGGCCGCTTCCAGCCGTCGGGATGGGCGGTCGCGGGCGTCATGGCCGGGATTTGGCGAAAACTGCGGGAATGCACCGTCGCCCGAAGCACCGCGCCGCCGCGGGGCCGCTCGCCTCACGCGCGAGTGAAAGGTGCGAACTCGAACTCATATGGTCACGATAACCGTGCCCCCGTGTCCTTTGTACGAATTATGCAAAGCATTCTAGCATTCGGTACGAATCGCAGACCGCAGCTCAGGCGGTGCGGCGCCGATCGAGGGCCAGATCGACCGCAACGACGGCGAGCACGATCGCCGGAAGCACCAGCGGAATGCCGAAGCGTGCGCTCAGCAGGACGGCGAACACCGCGCCGGCGCCATAGGTGAGCCAGGCGGCGGCGTGCAGCAGCAGCGGGCCCCACGCGCGATGGATGCACCCATCGGCAAGGTTGAGCAGCGTCGAGGTCACCACGACGGTTTGCAGGGGTATGCCGCCGAAGCGATTGATCGCGGCACCCTGCAGCCCCATCGCGAAAGCGAGCAGCGGCAGTATCAGATCGGCGCGGAGCCCAAGTCGGCCGGCCACCGCCAGCAACACCGCCGCCGCCAGCAAAGCGACATAGGGCCGGTCGAGGAAGCGCTTCAGCGCGGCGGTCGCCATCGCGCCCAGGAAGAAAGCGGCGAGCGTCAGGGCGAAAGGCAGGCTGTGCGCCCATTGGCTGCGCGCCGCCGAGATGCCCAGCAGCACCGTATTGCCGGTCATGTTGGCGGCGAAGACGCCGCCGAGATCCACGTAGCCATAGGCATCGACATAGCCGGCGGCGAGACAAAGGAGAGCCGCCCGGCGGAGCGGCGGAGCAAGCACGGCATCGGCGCGCATCTGTGGGTTCCCGAGGTGGTGTGGGCGGGATGGCTGCCTATGTTAGGAGATGTTGCGCTCGGGTTTCGAGGGACGATCGATCCGCGACCGCCAAGCGCCTTCTGTCGAGCGAGCCATCAGACCGCACTTCCGTCCGCGGGATCGCGAGCGCGCTCCCAGCCAGGAGGTACGCCAATGACGACTTACGTGATGCTGACGCGCTGGACCGAGCAGGGCATGCGGCAGGTGAAGGAGTCGCCGAAGCGTCTGGAGACCGCCAAGCGCGCGCTCGAAGAGATGGGCGGCTCCTTCAGGGCGTTCTACATGACCATGGGCGACTACGACATCGTCGCCGTCTATGACGCGCCCGACGACGCGGTGGCGGCGCGCTTCAGCCTGGTGCTGGGCATGCAGGGCAATGTGCGGAGCACCACCCTCAAGGCTTTCCCCGAGCCGGCCTATCGCGAGATCGTCAACTCGCTGCGGTAACGCTGGACCGGCGGAAACGCCGCATCGGCAAAAGAAAAGGGCGCGGAACCGTCTCCGGCTCCGCGCCCTTGTCCGCAGAAAAGTGGGTCTAGGCGCTCTTCAGGTTCGTCGCGGCCTGCTTACCACGCTCGGTCGTGACGTCAAAGCTCACGCGCTGCCCCTCGGTGAGGGTGCCCATGCCGGCGCGCTCGACGGCGCTGATATGGACGAAGACGTCACGCCCGCCATCGGACGGCTGAATGAAGCCGTAACCTTTGACGGGATTAAACCACTTCACGGTACCAACAGCCATCTCA
>DATKPX010000218.1:0-4932 GCA_035523855.1 Allostellaceae bacterium | reverse complement strand
TCCCTGCTGGTCGAGGGTCGGGAACACCGCCTGGGCGTAGGCCTCCGCCGAGGGCAGCTTCGCGAGCACGTCCGCCGGCACCTTCTTGCTGCTGACCAGATCCTGGAAGCGGATCGGGTGGCAATAGCCCTTGAGCCAGCCGATCTGGCCCTCGTCGGAGTAGAGATATTCCATCCAGAGCTTGGCGGCATTGGGATGCGGCGCGAAGGCGCTGATCGCCTGCACATAGACGCCGGCGACGACGCCGGTCTTCGGCACCACCACCTCGACCTTGGGATTGCCTTTGAGGGTGTCGCGGTCGGCGAGCGCGTTGTAATCCCAGCGGATGATGATCGGCGTCGCGCCCTGCGCCAGCGGCGCCGCCTTGCCGATGACCGGCACGAAATTGCCGGCTTTGTTGAGCTCGGCGAAGAACTTAAGCCCGGCGTCGCCGGCCTTCGCCACGTCGCCCTTCGATGCCGAGAGGCCGGCGGCGAAGACGCCCTGGATCGCCTGGTTGGCGACGCGCGGGTCGCCGGCGAGGGCCACCATGTTCTTGTAGTCTGCCGAGAGCAGATCGCCCCAGTCGGCGGGGGTCTTCTTCACGATGTCAGCGTTCACCTCGAAGGCGAGCACACCGTAATAGTCGCCGTACCAATAGCCGTCCGCGTCCTTCTGGCTGTCGGGAATGCTGCTCCAGGTTGCCACCTTATAGGGCATGAGCAGCTCCTCCTTCTTCGCCGAGGGGCCGAAGGAGAGGCCGACATCGATCACATCGGGCGCCTGCGGGCCGTTGTTGCCCTTGTTCGCCTTGATCGCCTCGATCTCGTCGCCGGAGCCGGCGTCGGGATTGAGCTCGTTGACCTTGAGTCCGTATTTCTTCTTGAAGTCGTCGATCAGCGCGCCATAGCCGCACCAGTCGTGTGGGAGCGCGATCACCGTGAGCTGCCCCTCGCCTTTCGCTGCGGCGACGAGCGCATCCATGGATTGAGCGGAGGCGATGCCGGCGGAAGCCAGTACCGTCATGGCGGACGCCGACGCCATCTGCAGCCACCCTGAATTCCTCATCACCAGCCCCCGTTATTGCGAATTGACTTGGATACGCGATCTTCTCCGTTCCCTATCGCATGGCCGCACTGTGTTTTGCGGTCAAAACATTGTCAAGGCGACCACGCCGGGAGCGGAAGCTCATGCTACTCTGACCATCGCGAGTGCAGCGGCGCCTCATAGCAAGGGGAGTGGTCAATTCCATGACAGCAGCCGGAGAGAAGCGGCCCACTGCGCCGCTCGCCATCGACGTGGCGGCGCGCATCGCGGCGATCGATCAGAAGAAGCTCCGCGCCTATCGGCTGGAGCGGCTGCGCGACGAGCTCCGACGGCGCGACTATATGGGCTGCCTTCTCACCGATCCCCTCAACATCCGCTACGCCACCGGCAGCCGCAACATGCAGATCTGGTCCCTGCACTCGCCCGGGCGCTGGGCCTTCGTGCCGACCGAAGGGCCGGTGGTGCTCTACGAGTTCACCGGCGTCATGCACAACAACGAGGGCATCGAGACCATCGTCGAGCAGCGGCCGACGACTCCCTGGTTCTATTTCCTCGCCGGCCCGCGCACGGAGGAGAAGGCCGAACTCTGGGTGGCCGAGATTGCCGACATGGTGATGAAGCATGGTGGCCGCAACCGCCGGCTCGCGGTCGATCGCTGCGAGCCCATGGGTGCCTTCCGGCTCGCCCGGCGCGGCATCGAGCTCTTCGACGCCCAGGAGGCGATCGAGCTCGCCCGCGTCATCAAGTCGCCGGAGGAGATCGCGGCGATGCGCCTCTCGATGGAGGTCTGCGATCACGCCATCGCCGAGATGCGCGCGGCGCTCCGGCCCGGCATCACCGAGAACCAGCTCTGGGCGGTGCTGCACGAGGTCAACATCGCCCATGACGGCGAATGGATCGAATCCCGCCAGCTCACCTCGGGCGAGCGCACCAATCCCTGGTTCATGGAATGCGGCAATCGCGTGATCGAGGCCGGCGACGTCGTCGCCTTCGACACCGACATGGTGGGGCCGATGGGCTATCTGGCCGACATCTCGCGCAGCTGGGTCTGCCCGGGCAAGCCGCCCAGCAACGAGCAGCGCCGTCTCTACGGCCTGGCGCAGGAGCAGGTGCTGCACAACATGGCGCTGCTGCGGCCGGGGCTCGGCTTCCGCGAATTCGCCGAGAAATGCTGGCCGGTGCCGGAGGAGTTCATTCCGCACCGCTACATGATGATGGTGCACGGCGCTGGCTTCGTCGACGAGTATCCGAGCGTCGCCTTCACCCGCGACTTCGCCGACTGGGGCTATGACGGCGAATTCCGGGAAAACATGGTGGTCTGCGTCGAGAGCTTCATGGGTGAGGTCGGCGGCAAGGAAGGCATCAAGCTGGAGCAGCAGGTGCTGATCACTGAGCGCGGCGCGATGCCGCTGTCGCGGACGCCCTTCGAGGACGCGCTCGCGATCTGACGGTCGCGCGGCGAAGGACGCTTGCTCCCGTCGCCCTGCGAATTAAAATGGCGTCCACTTCGCCATCTTTCCCACCTCGTCCCGATCATCCATGGCCCGCACCGCGTCGAAGCCCAGCCTTGCGCCGTTGCCGGCGAAGAAGCACGAGACCTGGCTCACTCAATATGCGCCGGATCCGCGCTGGCTCGACCGCCGCCGCGAGCCGGTGCTTGAGCCCGGCCTCGCCATCGTCGATCCGCACCATCACCTCTGGGACCATCCGAACCATCGCTATTTCTTCGCCGAGCTCCTGAGCGATCTCCGCTCCGGCCATGACGTGCGCGCGTCGGTCTTCGTCGAGTGCTCGTCGATGTACCGCAGCGTGGGGCCGGCGGAGCTCCGGCCGGTCGGCGAGACCGAGTTCGTGAACGGCGTCGCCGCGATGTTCGCGAGCGGCACCTACGGGCCGGTGCGCGCCTGCGCCGGCATCGTGGGCTTCGCCGATCTGCAGCAGGGCGCCCGCATCGCCGAGGTGCTGGAGGCGCATATCGCCGCCGGCGCCGGCCGCTTCCGCGGCATCCGCATGCCCTTCGTCTGGCATCCCGACAAGCGGCTGCGCAGCCCGCGCACCGACCCGCCCGGTGATCTCATGCGCGACCGGCAGTTTCGCGCCGGCTTCGCGCAGCTGGCGCCGCTCGGCCTCTCCTTCGAGGCCTGGGCCTATCACACCCAGCTCCGCGAGCTTGCCGAGCTCGCCGACGCCTTTCCCGACACCACCATCATCCTCAACCACGTGGGCGGCGCGGTCGGCATCGGTCCCTTCGAGGGTCAGCGCGAGGCGGTCTTCGCCGAGTGGAGCGCGGCGATAAAGCACCTTGCCCGTTGTCCCAACATCTACGTGAAGCTGGGCGGCCTCGGCATGAAGATCTTCGGCTTTGGGTTCCACGGCGCCAGGACGCCACCCTCCTCCGCCGAGCTGGCGCGCGCCTGGAAGCCCTATATCGAGACCTGCATCGAGGCCTTCGGCGTCGAGCGCGCCATGTTCGAGAGCAACTTCCCTGTCGACAACGAGGTCTGCAGCTACCGGACGATCTGGAATGCCTTCAAGCGCCTGGCCCGCGGCTGCTCCGCCCGGGAGAAGGCGGCGCTCTTCGCCCGCACCGCCGCGACCGCCTACCGGCTCGAGGTGTCCGGCATCACCAATCCGCGGCGCTCAGCGCGCTGAGCCGCCGATCCGGGTCACGAACTCCGGCCCGATCTCGTCGAGGCTGGCGATGCCGAGCAGCGCCATGTCGCGACTGATCTCCTCGCCGAGGAGATTGATCGCATGGGCGACGCCGGCGGCGCCGCCGGCTGCCGCCGCGTAGAGGAAGGGCCGGCCCAGGAAGACGAAATCGGCGCCGAGGGCGAGCGCCTTCAGGATGTCGGTGCCGCGCCGGAAGCCGCTGTCGATCATCACGGTCATCCCGCCGGCCGCCGCCGCGATCTCCGGCAGCACGCGAAGCGGCGAGGTCGCGCCGTCGAGCTGCCGCCCGCCGTGGTTGGAGACGATGATCCCGTCGGCGCCGCAGTCACGGGCGAGCTGCGCATCCT
Organism: Allostellaceae bacterium; assembly: GCA_035523855.1. Classification (GTDB taxonomy): domain Bacteria; phylum Pseudomonadota; class Alphaproteobacteria; order ATCC43930; family CGMCC-115725; genus DASZHJ01. The sequence goes on along the minus strand of DATKPX010000218.1, from coordinate 886 downwards.
CCTTGGCGAGGATGCCCTTCACCACCAGCTTGCCTTTCCAGCGCTGCCGGATCAGCCGCAGATGCTCCCAGGTGAGCCCGTCGCGGTTGCCGAGGGCGCGGACGAGATGGCGGGAGAGGAAGGGCGGACCGCGCACCGCGTCCATGTTCTCCATATGCGGCATGCCGTGCTGCAGCAGCGTGCGCAGCATCGTGCCCAGCACCCAGGAGGGATGCGTCGCACCCTGCCAGAGGAGCCGCAGGCTCGGCTGCAGCGGAATGCTGAAGCCGTTCCGCACATTGTTCTCGCGGTTCGAGGGCACCGGCACATCGGTGGTCAGCACCAAGGTCTCGAAGCCCGCCGCCGCCACCCGATCGACCAGCGCCTCGATGCGCGCGGCATCGCCCGGCAGATAGGCCTGATACCAGCTGGTGGGGCCGTTGCGCCGGATTTCCTCCAGCGGGATCAGCGAGGCGGCGCTCACGATCATGGGAATGCCGGCGGCGCCGGCGGCGCTCGCCAGCGCGCAGTCGCCGCGATAGGCGGCGATCGCGCTCGCCCCCATAGGCGCGATGCCGAAAGGCTCGGCGTAGGTCCGGCCGAATATCGTCGTCGACCGCTGGCGGCCGGTGACGTCCACCAGCACGCGGGGGACGAAGGCGTATTCCCCGAAGACGCTCCGGTTGTCGCGCACGGTGGCATCGGTCTCGACGCCGCCGGAGATGAAGCCATAGAGCATCCAGGGCAGACGTCGGCGGGCGGCAAGGTGGAAGTCCTCGAGGGAGAGATAGCGCCTGAGATAGCGCGGCACCTGCGACGTCGGCCGCGTCTCGCTGAGGATCGGCGCCCGCGGGCGCGCGCCGGCGGCGGAGGTGGAGACGCTCATGTTCTGCTCGCTCGTCGACAT
>DATKPX010000217.1:0-6232 GCA_035523855.1 Allostellaceae bacterium | reverse complement strand
TCCCAGAGATATTCCGGCAGGTAGCGGACGGGGGCGCGGATCTCGGCGGTGATCGGATGCTGCTTGCGGTCGGTCGGATGGCGCAGCGAGACGATGCGGATGTCGAGGCCGCGCGCTTCCAGCGCGTGGATCTCCTGGGCGATGAAGGTCTCCGACAGGCGCGGATAGCCCTTCAGGACGAAGGCGACCGCGCCGGCGGGCGGGCGCTCAGGCGTGCAGGCTGGCGGCGACAGGGACGCGGCTCTGCTTGCGCTCGCGCGTCAGCCATTTGCGGGCGAGGCGGTTGACGCTGTCGAGACCGTCGAGGAGGCCCGGCACCACCACCTGGGAGGGCAGGCTCTGCTGGGCGAGCTGGCGCAGCGCGGTCGCCATCACCCGGGGATCGCGGCGGCCGTCGTCGGTCAGCATCTGCACCAGCCCCAGCTCCTGGGCGCGGGCGGCGCGGATGTACTGCTCGCGGCGCGGCTGGGTGCGCGGCACGATGAGCGCGCGCTTGTCGAAGGACAGCAGCTCGCAGAAGGTGTTGTAGCCGCCCATGGCGACCACCCCGGCGGCGCGCTCCATCAGGCTCTCGAGCCGGGCGTCGAAGGTGATGGCGGCGAGCTTCGGCACGCGCTGCACGCGGGTCATGAAATCCGCCTGCAGCTCCGGCTGCATGAAGGGGCCGAGCACCAGCAGCGCGCGCAGCGGCAGGTTGCGGTCGTGCTCGTAGGCGCCGATCACCCAGTCCACCAGCGCCTCGCCGTCGCCGCCGCCGCCGGGGGTTACCAGCAGGAATGGATCGTCGCCGAACCCGGTCAGATAGGAGCTGGGCGGCGGCACGGTGCGCTTCAGGTAGCCGGTGTAGATCACGCGCTTGCGCACGCTCTGCGGCACGCCGATGTCGGCCAGCGGGTCGCAGATCTGCGGCAGGCCGTAGACCCAGATGTCGTCGTAATATTTCTTCAGCGCCGGGAGGACCTTCTTGCGCGACCATTCGGGCCCGAGCTGCGACGGCTCGTCCATGACGTCGCGCAGGCCGAGCACGATCGGGGTGCCGCGCCGGCGCAGCAGCTCCAGCGTGCCGCCCACCTCGCCGCGCAGGCCCAGCGGCTCCTTGTCGACGATGAAGAGGTCGGGGTCGAAGATGTCGGCGGTGTGCCGGATGATCGAGGCCCGCATCTCCAGCGTCTCCTCGGTCCGGATATGCAGGTTGAGCGAGGTATATTCGCCATTGCGCAGCTTGATTACGCCGGGGATGCGCACGAAATCCACCCGGGCGCGAAAATCGAAGCTGCCAATGATTGGCGAGCCCGATAGAATCAGCACCGACAAGTCCTTGTCGTGCTCCACCAGCGAATGGGCAATCGCCCGGCAGCGCCTGAGATGGCCGAGGCCGAAAGTATCGTGGCTGTAGATCAGGACGCGCTTATGTCGTTCCATTGTTAAGCCCCCCTGGCGCGCGTAAGACATCTATATCGCATAGGTTCCTGGAGCTAGGTACCCACTTTCATGAAAGCGCTCTCCTTCACCAGCCGCCTCCGCGCGCCGCGTGCCGATACCGGCGCGCCGGGTGCCGCCGTGGCGGCGCGGCCGGGTGATCGCGCGATCGAGCAGACCCTCTACGGATTCATCCTCGCCCACAGCCTATGGCAGCAGGCTTTCGTCCTCCTACTAACCCTTGTGTCATTTCCGTTTCTTTACTATTCGCTCGACCTGCCGAAGACGATCGTCAACGTCTTCACCAAGGGGAGCGGGATGCACACCGTCTCCCTCGGCGTCGGCAAATGGCCGATGGAGCAGGTCCCTTATTTGATGCTGCTCTGCGGCCTTTATCTGGTCCTCGTCCTCATCAACGGCGGCTTCAAATATTGGATCAACCGCTACAAGGGACAGCTCGGCGAGCGCATGCTGCGGCGGCTGCGCTACGAGCTCTATAGCCGGCTGCTGCGCTTTCCGCTGCATCACTTCAAGAAGGTCTCGGCGGGCGAGATCATCCCGATGATCACCTCGGAGGTGGAGCCCCTGGGCGGCTTCATCGGCGATGCCTTCGCGCTGCCGGCGTTCCAGGGCGGCACGCTCCTCACCATCATCCTCTTCATGTTCATGCAGGACCCGATCCTGGGTCTCGCCTCGATCGCGCTCTACCCGATCCAGGGTTATGTGATCCCGAAGCTGCAGCGGAAGGTTAACCTGCTGGGCAAGGCGCGGGTGCGCACCATCCGCCGGGTCGCCGACCGCCTCAACGAATCGATCCACGCCTCGGTCGACATCCACGGCAACGACAATGCGCGCTATCGGCTGGCGAGCTTCGCGCATCTCCTCGGCACCATCTACGACATCCGCTTCGAGATCTATCAGCGCAAGTTCTTCGTGAAGTTCCTCAACAACACGCTGAACGCGGTGACGCCGTTCTTCTTCTTCTCGATCGGGGGATATCTGGTGATCCGCGGCGAGCTCAGCGCCGGCGTGGTGGTGGCGATGCTCGCCGCCTACAAGGACCTCTCCTCGCCCTGGAAGGAGCTGCTCGACTACTACCAGCAGTTCCAGGACACCCGGATCAAATACGAGCAGGTGATCGAGCAGTTCCAGCCCACCGGCATGTTCGACGAGCGGCTGATGCTGGAGGAGCCGACGACGATCCCGCGCTTCACCGGCGAGGTCACGCTGGCGAGCGTCACCCTGATCGAGGACGATCGCCAGCGCGTGCTCGACAGCATCACCACCAACCTGCCTTTGGACCGGCCGGTGGCGGTGGTGGGACAGAGCGGCAGCGGCAAGCAGGAGCTGGCGCTGCTGCTGGCGCGCCTCACCCTGCCGAGCCTCGGCCGCATCACTGTGGCGGGCCAGGACCTGGCGACGCTCCCGGAGGCGGTGATCGGCCGGCGCATGGGCTATGTCGGCCCGATGCCCTATCTCTTCACCCAGAGTCTCGGCGAGAACCTGGTGGCGTCGCTGAAGCATGTGCCGCTGGTGGCGCCGGACTACGACGCCGCGCGCCTCAAGCGGCTGCGCCGGCAGGTGCGCGAGGCGCAGCTCGCCGGCAACATCGACTACGACATCGACGCCGACTGGATCGACTACGCGGCGGCCGGCGTCAAGGACCGGGCCGAGCTCACCGAGCGCGTCGTCGAGGTGCTGCGCCTCGTCGATCTCGACCAGGACGTCTACATGATGGGGCTGCGCGGCAGCTTCGATCCGGCCTCGCGCCCCGACGCGGCGGCGGCGCTGCTGGAGGCGCGCAAGGCGCTGCACGAGCGGCTCGCTGCCGCCGGCCTCACCCATCTGGTCGAGCCCTTCGATCCCGGCCGCTACAACACCAACGCCTCGGTGGCGGAGAACCTGCTGTTCGGCACGCCGATCGGCCCCGCCTTCGACGTGGTGGGGATCGCCACCAACACCTACGTGCTGCAGGTGCTCGACAAGGCCGGCCTCACCGAGACGCTGGTGGAGCGCGGCATCAAGGTGGCGGAGACCATGGTCGAGATCTTCGCCGACGGCGCCCCCAGCGACGAGTTCGTCAGCCAGTTCAGCTTCATCAGCGCCGAGGAACTGCCGGAATATCAGGCGATCCTCGGCCGCATCGGCAAGGGCGAGCACCGCGAGCTCCGGCCGGAGGATCGCGCCCGGCTGCTGGCGCTCCCCTTCAAGCTGGTGGTCTCCCGGCATCGCCTGGGTCTCGTCGACGAGGAGCTGCAGGAGCGCATCCTGCAGGCGCGCCGCGTTTTCGCCCAGGACCTGCCGGCGGAGCTGCGCGGCAGCATCGCCTTCTTCGCCGAGGACAGCTACAACGCGGCGGCGAGCCTGCTCGACAACATCCTCTTCGGCAAGATCGCCTTCGGCGAGGCGGACGCCGAGACGCGCCTCAACGGCGTCGTCGCCGAGGTGATCGACATGCTGGGCCTCAGGCGCACGGTGATCGAGGCCGGGCTCGAATTCCCGGTCGGTCCCGGCGGCTCGCGCCTCTCGCCGGGGCAGCGGCAGAAGGTGGCGATCGCCCGCGCGGTGCTGAAGCGGCCGGACGTGCTGGTGCTGAACGAGGCGACCACCGCCCTCGACGGTGCCGCCCAGGCGAAGCTGGTGCAGGAGCTCAAGAAGGAGTTCGAGGGCCGCGGCCTGATCTGGGTGCTGCATCGGGCGGGCCTGGCGCGGCAGTTCCAGGAGGTGGTGGTGATGAGCGGCGGCCGCCTCGTCGCCCAGGGTCCGCTCGGCGAGCTCGACAAGCCGGGGACCCATCTCACCATGCTGATGATGGCGGAATAGAGCGAGGACCGAGAGAGTCCGGAGGACACCCATGAGCCTGCAGGAAGAAGTCGAGATTCTGCGCCGCATCCCGCTTTTCGCGCAGATCGAGCCGTCGAAGCTGAAGCTGCTCGCCTTCACCAGCGAGCGCGTCGCTTTCGATGCCGGCCACGTGCTGTTCCGCCAGGGCGACATGGCGAACGCCGCCTTCGTCATCATCGAGGGCAATGCCGAGGTGCTGGCGGAGAGCGCCGCCGGTCCGGTGACCCTCGCCGTGCTCGGGCCGAGCGACTTCTTCGGCGAGATTGCGATCCTCTGCGACGTGCCGCGCACCGCCACCATCCGCGCGCAGACGCGGCTCATCACGCTCCGCATCTCCAAGGATCTCTTCCTGCGCCTGATCAAGGAATTCCCGCAGATCGCCGCCGGCATCATGCGCGAGCTGGCGCACCGCCTGGAGAACACCAACAACGCGCTCCGCACCGCCCACGCGGAGCTGGAGCAGCTCCGGCGCTCGGCGTGACCGGCGCCATCAGCGGCGCCCGATCGTGAGCCGTCTCGACAGCTTCATCCGCCGCCTGATGGCGCAGCGCGCCTGCCTCGAGCGTGCCGCCGAGCTGATCCGCGACCTGCCGGGGCCGCTGCTGGAGCTGGGCCTCGGCAACGGCCGCACCTACGACCATCTGCGCGAGCTGATGCCGGAGCGCGCGATCTACGTCTTCGAGCGGATGGCGGCGGCGCATCCCGATAGCGTGCCGCCGACGGAATTCTTCATCGTCGGCGACGTGCGCGAGATGCTGCCGGCGATGTGGGACCGGCTGCCGGAGCGGGCGGCGATGGCGCATATGGATCTCGCCACCGGCGACACGGTGGCGAGCCAGCGGCTCGCCGCCGAGGTGGCGCCGCTGCTGGCGCCGCTGCTGCGGCCGAACGCCGTCATCGTCAGCGAGCCCGCCCTCGAGCTCCCCGGCCTCATCGCGCTGCCGCTGCCGGGCGGCGTGCGCGAGGGGCGGTATCACCTCTACAGAGTGGGATAGTCCGCTCGCGGGCGCCGCAAAAGTTAAGCCCCGCTCGTTTGGGAGCGGGGCTTTTTTGTCGCTGCATCGCGCAACGGTGTTGGACCCCTTGCGACGAGGAAAGCGGCAGAGAGCTTGCCGGTTTCGCGTTAAGATTCGGTAAGTCGTCATGCGCCGGCATGACCCCCGGCGCTCACCCCGGCACATACATCTCGCGCGCGCCGGCGACGCCGCGCAGCGCGTGGGCGCCGATGCCGAGCACCGGCCGGCCGCAGCGCTCGGCGACGGTGGCCGACAGCAGCAGCTCGCGGTCGAGGGATTTCGCCAGCGCCTCCATCCGGCTCACCTCGTTCACCGCCGGCCCCACCACGGTGAAGTCGAGGCGACGCGCCATCCCGATGTTGCCGTAGACGACGTCGCCGAAATGCAGCGCGGTGCTGAGCGGCAGCGTCGGCGCGCCGGCCTCGGCGCGGCGCGCGTTGAGCGCCCGGTTGCGCGCGCCGGCGTCGAGGGCGGCGTCGAGCGCCGCGGCGCAGGCGCGCTCGGCGCCCGCGGTCTCCGTAGGAAAGACGGCGAGGAGGCCGTCGCCGAGGAATTTCAGCACCTCGCCGCCGCGCTCCGTCACCGCCTCGCCGATGCAGTCGAGATGCTCGTTGAGCCAGCGCACCACTTCGACGCCCGGCGCGCGATCCACCAGCGCGGTGAAGCCGCGGAGATCGGCGAGCAGCAGCGCCGCCGAGATCACCTGGCTGTCGCCGCGGCGGATCATGCCCTGCAGCACGCGGGGCGCGGTCTGCGCGCCGAGATAGGCGCCGAGCGTCTCCGTCGCGACGTCGGTGAGCGCGATCCGATAGGCGGTGATGGCGAGCGCCGGCACCACGCGGTCGATCTCGGCAAGATCGGCAGCGGCGAAGCCCTGGGGGCGATCGGTGACCACGGAGAGCACCACGCCCCGGAGCGCAGTGCGCCCCTTGCTGAAGGACAGGAAGCGGATG
>DATKPX010000216.1:0-3471 GCA_035523855.1 Allostellaceae bacterium | reverse complement strand
GCCGGTCAGACCAAGCAGATCCTGTCCAAGATCGAGGGCCTGCTGGCGGAAGCCGGCACCGACAAGTCGAAGCTGCTGTCGGCGACGATCTGGCTCACCGACATGCGCGCCTTCGACGAGATGAACAAGGTCTGGGACGCCTGGGTGTCGCCTGGCAACACACCCGGCCGCGCCTGCGTCGAGGCGCGGCTCGCCCGCGCCGACCTGCTGGTGGAGATCGGCATCATCGCGGCGCGCTGAAAGATCGAGCGAACCCTCTCCGCCGCTACCCCGGCGGAGAGGGTGTTTGCGGACCGAGGCTCAGGACAGCAGGAGGGCGACCGCGCAGAGTACGCTGCCGGCCGCCAGCACCGTCCAGCCGGCATGGCCGGAGAGCCAATCGGTCCAATGGACGGCCCTTGGCCTCGGGGAAAAGCGGTCGTTCCGGTTCATTGCTCTGACTTTGTTCTTTCGTTCCGCATACCGGCGTGCGGCCAATCGACCGGGCCGCCAGAGGTTCTTGCTTATAAGTAGGCGGGAAGCCGGATTTGCCATCCCCGCCCGGTTGCGCGGCGGCTATTTTTTTGGCGCGCCGCCTTCCGGCTTCGCGAGCTGGGCGAAGCGCTGGGCGAGCCGCGCCGCCACCCGCGGGCTGACGAAATGCGCGACTTCGCCGCCGAGCTGACCGATCTCCTTGACGAAGCGCGAGGAGATGAACTGGTAGCGGTCCGTCGCCATGAGAAACACCGTCTCCACGTCCGGATTGAGCCGGCTGTTCATGCCGGCCATCTGGAACTCGTACTCGAAATCGGAAACCGCGCGCAACCCGCGAATAATGACGTTGGCGCCCACCGATACCGCGAAATTCATCAGCAGCGTGTCGAAGGGCTGCACGCGGATGCGGTTGCGCAGCGCCGCGTCGCCGATGTTGGCGATCTCCTCGGTGACGATCGCCACGCGCTCGTCCTGCGAGAAGATCGGTCCCTTGCCGGCGTTGCGCGCCACGCCCACCACCAGCCGGTCCACCACCCGCGCCGCGCGCATGACGATGTCGACGTGGCCGTTGGTGGGCGGATCGAAGGTGCCGGGATAGACGCCGACGCGCTCCTTGCTCATACAGGTTCCCCATTGTCGGCGCCATTGCCGTTGCCGTTGCCGCTCTGCGGCGGATCCCCGTTGCCGTTGCCGTTGCCGGCCTCGTCGCCGGTCTCGCCGAGGCGCGCGACCGAGACCACCCGCTCACCTTCGCCCGGCTTGAACACCACCACGCCCTGGGTGCGCCGGCGCGCGATGCGGATGTCGTTCACCGGCATGCGGATCACCGTGCCGCCGTTGCTGACCAGCATGACCTGGTCGCGGTGCTGCACCGGGAAGACGGCGACGATGGCGTCGTTGCGGCGTGAGAGATCCATGTTCTCGATGCCCTGCCCGCCGCGGCCGGTGATGCGGTAGTCGTAGGCGGAGGTGCGCACGCCGAAGCCCTTCTCGGTGATCGAGAGCAGGAACTCCTCGCGCTTGGCGAGATCCTCGAACACTTCCTCGGTGATGGTGCCCTCGGTCTCGCCCTCGCCCTCGGGCTCGGCCACCGTCACCGCCGCCGCCGCATCGCTCTCGGCACCCATGGCGCGCCGGCGCCGGCTCGCCATGCGGAGATAGGCGTCGCGCGCCTCCGAGGTGATCTCCTCGTGGCGGAGGATGGTCATGGAGATGACGGTGTCGCCCTCGCCGAGCTTGATCCCGCGCACGCCCACCGAGGCGCGGCCGGTGAAGATGCGGACGTCCTCGACCGGGAAGCGGATCGCCTTGCCTTTCCGCGTCGCCAGCAGCACGTCGTCGCTGGCGGTGCAGGTGCGGACCGCGATCAGCCGGTCGCCGGCGTCCTCGCCCTCGAACTTCATCGCCATCTTGCCGTTCGCCATCACGTTGCCGAAATCGGAGAGCGCGTTGCGGCGCACGTTGCCGTTGGCGGTGGCGAACATCACGGTGAATTCGCTCCAGGTCTTCTCGTCCTCCGGCAACGGCAGCACGGTGGAGATGCTCTCGCCCGGCGCCAGGTTGGGGAGGATGTTGATCATCGCTTTGCCGCGCGCCTGCGGCGTGCCCTCCGGCAGGCGGTAGACCTTGAGCTTGTAGACGCGGCCGGTGGCGGTGAAGAACAGCATCGAGGCGTGCGTCGAGGCGACGAAGACCTGGCTGACGAAATCCTCCTCGCGGATCGACATGCCGGCGCGGCCACGGCCGCCGCGGCGCTGGGCGCGATATGTGGAGAGCGGCACGCGCTTGATGTAGCCGCCGTGGCTCACGGTGACCACCATGTCCTCGCGCTGGATCAGGTCCTCGATATCGGTCTCGAACTCGACATCCTCGATGGCGGTGCGGCGCGGCGTCGCGAACTGCGCCTTCATCGAGACGAGCTCCTCGCGCATCAGCTCGAAGAGCTTGGTGCGCGAGCCGAGGATCTCGAGATAGCCCGAGATCTCCTTGATGAGCTCGGTGATCTCCTGCTCGATCTTCTCGCGCTCGAGGCCGGTGAGGCGCTGCAGGCGGAGCTCGAGGATCGCCTTCGCCTGGTCGTCGGAGAGCCGGTAGGTGGCACCGTCCGGCTGGATGCCGCCGCGGCCCTTCTCCTCCACCCGCTCGATCAGCGCCTTGACGGTGGCGATCGGCCACGCCTTCGCGCGGAGGGCCTCGCGCGCCTCGTTCGGATCGCGGGAGCGGCGGATCAGCTCGATGATGGCGTCGATGTTGGCAACCGCCACCGCGAGACCCAGCAAGATGTGAGCCCGCTCCCGTGCCTTGTTGAGCAGGAAGGCGCTACGGCGGGTGATCACCACCTCGCGGAAGTCGATGAAGGCGGCGATGACCTGCTTCAGGTTCATCATCTCCGGCCGCCCGCCGATGAGCGCCAGCATATTGACGCCGAAGCTGGTCTGCAGGGGCGTATACCGGTAGAGCTGGTTCAGCACGATCTCCGACATGGCGTCGCGCTTGAGCTCGATCACCACGCGCACGCCGTCGCGGTCGGATTCATCGCGGAGGTCGGAGATGCCGTCGATCAGCTTCTCGTTCACCACCTCGGCGATGCGCTCGACCATGCGTGCCTTGTTGACCTGATACGGCACCTCCGTGATGACGATCGCCTCGCGATCGCGCCGGATCTCCTCCACATGGGTCTTGCCCCGCATCACCACCGGGCCGCGGCCGGTGTGAAACGCGGCGCGGATGCCGTTGCGGCCGAGGATGATGCCGCCGGTCGGGAAGTCCGGGCCGGGAACCAGCTCGATCAGCTCGTCGATCGTGATGTCGGGATTGGCGATATAGGCGCAGCAGGCGTCGATCACCTCGCCCAGATTGTGGGTCGGGATGTTGGTCGCCATGCCGACGGCGATGCCGCTGGCGCCGTTCACCAGCAGGTTCGGGAAGCGCGCCGGCAGCACCACCGGCTCCTGGTTCTCGCCGTCGTAGTTCGGCTGGAAGTCGACGGTGTCCTTG
>DATKPX010000215.1:0-4085 GCA_035523855.1 Allostellaceae bacterium | reverse complement strand
TCCATGAGATCGTGATCCGACGCAGTGATCGTGAGATCGGCGAGGTTTGCGTGCATTTTCCACGCGCCGGCTTTGTGGTTGCGCCGGCATAACCGGTAGTGCGCCGGAGCCCGACTCATCGGCGGCCGCAAGGCCTGGTGATCTGCCCTGCGTCGGATGCGCTTACGGCATGGCGGCCCGCTGGGCCGGAATCCATAGGAGTCGCATGTGACCGACACTGACTTTGACCTTGATGACGAGCCAGTGCCGACCGCGGAAGGCGAGGTCGCGGCCGCGATCTGCGGCCACCAGGTTGTCATGCAGCGCGGCGACGCTCTCACCGCCGACATGCTCGACGAATTCCATGGCTTCGTTCAGGAAGAGTTGGCCGCGCTTCTCGAGGAGAAGAACGCCGAGATTGCCTATCTGCGCGCCATCGCCGACGGCAGCTTCGCCGACGCCGCGCAGATGCGCCTACATCATGCCGGCCTGGAAGAAGACAAGACTTTCGTCTTCATCACCGCACACCTCGCTCTGCAGTTCAAAGCCATCGGCGCCACCAACTACGTCCAGGTCGACGTCAACCATGAGGAGCTTGGCCCGCTCACGGTGACGATCCAGCGGCAGTGCGGGAGTGTCGATGGATAACAACCGGATCAGCCTGGGAGAAACTTGCAGGGCGCTGAAGAAGCCGAGAGACAAGATGAACGGCGCGGAAAGTCGCTTTGCCGAGGCCTGGCGACGCCGGGACCCTATCTCGTCGAGGTCTTTCTCTAGATCAAGTTCAATAATTACTGATCATATACTTAAAATCTACAGTATAAAGAGAATATTATCCTGTATTCACGCGGCGCGCCGGGGCAGCTGGCGCCGGCATTGCGCCGCCCTCATCGCTGCCCCAATATTGCCGCCGGCTGAAGGGATGAGATGAGGGGAGGGTGCGATGCCGGATACGCGCGTCAATTTCGATCTCGCCGCGGCGCTCAAGGAGGCGGAGCGGCGCTTCATCGCCGCCAACCCCAAGAGCGAGGCGCGCGCCCGGCGCGCCGCCGAGGCGATGCCCGGCGGCAACACGCGGACGGTGCTGCACTACAGCCCGTTTCCCGTCGTGCTGCAGGGCGGCGAGGGACAGCGCCTCACCGACGTCGACGGCCATGTCTACACTGATTTCCTCGGCGAGTATTCCGCCGGGCTCTACGGCCACTCGCACCCCAAGATCATGGCGGCGGCGCGGGACGCGCTGAAGGCCGGCCTGGTGCTGGGCGGTCCCAACGAGCACGAGGCGGAACTCGCCCATCTCGTCAAGAGCCGCTTCCCCTCCATCGACCTCATCCGCTTCTGCAATTCCGGCACGGAATCGAACCTGATGGCGCTGGTGACGGCGCGCGCCGTCACCAAGCGCACCCATGTGATGGCGTTCCAGGGCGGCTATCACGGCGGCGTCCTCAAATTCGCCGACGGCCCCTCGGAGATCAACGCGCCCTTCCCCTACGTGATGGCGCCCTATAACGACACCGGCAGGACCCTCGACCTGATCGAGCAGCACAGGAGCGAGCTCGCCGCCGTGATCCTCGAGCCGATGATGGGCGGCGGCGGCGCTATTCCGGCGGAGCGCGCATTCCTGCAGGCGCTGCGCGACGCCACCGCCAAGCACGGCATCGTGCTGATCTTCGACGAGGTGATGACCTCGCGCCTCTCGCCGGGTGGCCTGCAGGAAGCGCACGGCATCCGGCCGGACCTCACCACCTTCGGCAAGTATCTGGGCGGCGGCTTCAGCTTCGGCGCCTTCGGCGGCGCGCGTCGGCTGATGGAGCGTTACGACCCCAACCGGCCCGGCAGCCTCGCCCATGCCGGCACCTTCAACAACAACGTCATGAGCATGGCGGCGGGCTCCGTCGGCCTGCGGGAAATCTACACCCCCGACGCCGCCAAGGCGCTGACCGCCACCGGCGAGGCCCTGAAGTCGCGGCTCAACGCGCTCTTCGCGGAGAAGAAGGTGACGGCGCAGGTGACCGGCATCGGCTCGCTCATCAACGTCCACTTCCAGACGACGCCGATCCGCCGGCCCGCCGACGTGGTGCCCGCGGACGAGAAGCGTGCGCTCTTCCACCTGGAGATGCTGGCGCGCGGCTTCTACCTGGCGCGGCGCGGCTACATGACGCTGTCGGTGGCGCTGGAGAAGCGCGACTACGACAACTACGTCGCCGCGGTGGGCTCGCTCCTCGACGACTACGGCTCCGTGCTGCGCGACTGAACATTCATCAACGGGAGGATCTCCGATGGCGAGCTTCGTCAACCCGGCGCGCGAGCGCCTGAAGAAGGGCGAGCTGGCGCTCGGCGTCGGCATCCGCCTCTCGCGCACGATCGAGATCGCCAAGGCGATGGCGACCGGCGGCTTCGACTGGCTCTTCGTCGACATGGAGCACGGCACCATCGGCCTCGACACCGCGGCGCAGATGTGCGTGGCGGCGCTCGACGCGGGGATCGCCGCCATCCCGCGCGTGCCGGCGAAATCCTATACCCTGGCGACGCGGCTCCTCGACGGCGGCGCCGCCGGCATCGTGATGCCGCATGTGGACACGCCCGAGGAGGCGCGCGAGATCGTCGACCGGCTCAAGTACCCGCCCCAGGGCCACCGCTCGGTTGCCGGCGGCATGGCGCAGCTCGACTATCAGCCGGTGCCGCTCGGCGAGGCGACGCGCACCCTCAACGCCGAGACCCTGCTGGTGGTGATGATCGAGACGCCCCAGGCGGTGGAGAACGCCGACGCCATCGCCGCGGTGCCCGGCATCGACGTGCTGCTGATGGGCACCAACGATCTCTCGATGGAGCTGGGCCATCCGGGCGAGCTCGGCCACGCCAAGGTGGTCGCGTCCTACGAGCGGATCATCGCCGCCGCGAGGAAGCACGGCAAATGGGCGGGAATGGGCGGCGTCTACACCGAGGATCTCATGAGCAAGTACATCGGCATGGGCTGCCAGTTCATCCTCGGCGGCGCCGATTTCGCCTTCGTGCTGGCGGCGGCGAGCCAGCGGACGAAGTTCCTGCGCGGGCTCAGGGCCTGAGCCTGTCGGGCGAGAGCCGGGACGGGGGTGCCGCCGCTCCGCCCTCTGACGATCAGCTCGGGCAGATATACCCCGCGCCGCCCGGCGCCTTGAAGCAGCCCACCGATTCCGGCAGCACGTGCTTGGGCAGCCACAGCACCACGGCCGGAAAGAAGATGCTGAAGGCGATGGTGGCGAAGAACACCACATAGAGCGGCAGCGAGCGGACGAGCGCCGTCGAGAACTTGACGTTGACGAACTTGGCCGCCATCAGCAGCGCGAGCCCATAGGGCGGCGTGATCAGGCCGAAGGCGAGCGTCACGATGATGACGACCCCCATATGCACGGGGTTGATGCCGCCGATATCGGTCAGTTTGTTGATGATCGGCATGAAGATGATGATCGCCGGAATGGCATCGACGAAATCGCCGATGATCACGAAGGCGGCGACCAGCAGGAACATGATGGTGAAAGGGCTGGTGCCGGCGGCATTGGTGATCCAGTCGGAGACGAGATCGGGTCCGCGGAGATAGGCCAGCATCCAGCCGAAGGCGGAGGCCGCCGCCACGGTGATGAGCGGGATCGAGTAGAGAAGCCCCGCCTTGGCGAAATCGCGCGGCAGCTCGCGGACATGGCGCCGGTTGAGCGCGGGGATCGCCACGATCAGGATGTAGGCCACCGCCACCATGCCGGCCTCGGTGGGCGTGAACCAGCCGGTGAGGATGCCGCCCATGATGATGACGGGGATCACCAGCGGCACCGCCGCGTCCGCCGCCGCGCCCACCACCGTGCCGAGCGAGGCGCGCGGCTTCAGGAATCCCACCGGCCCGAAGAAATAGCTGTAGATCATCAGGCCGACGCCCACCAGCACGCCCGGCACCACGCCGCCGAGGAACAGGCCGCCGATCGAGACGTTGCCGGTGGCGCCGTAGACCACCGCCATGATGCTGGGCGGAATCAGGTTCGCCATGGTCGAGGCCGAGGCGATGAGCGCGGCGGTGAAGCCGGGATCGTAGCCCTCGCGCGCCATCGAGGGGGCGAGCGTGCGCGAGAGCACCGCCA
>DATKPX010000214.1:0-2390 GCA_035523855.1 Allostellaceae bacterium | reverse complement strand
CAGCGGGTATGGAGAAAGTGGCGCTGGAATAGCGGATCCGCGAGAGCTCAGCCTTTCCCACCCCGCGCTGGGACTGGCAGGATCACCTCGGAGGCGATCTTCCAGTCCTTGGCGATCTTCTTCCAGGTGATGATCATCAGGAAAGGCTTCGGCGTGCCGTCCTGTCCCGCGTAGGACACGGTGATGGTCACCGGCGCATAGGATTCGGCGACCTCGCGCGTCAGACCCACGACCTTGAGCCGGGAGAAATCGGGCTCGAGCACGAGCGGACCGGAGGCGGCGATATCGCGGAGCTTCTGGCCGATCGCCGCGTCGCCCCAGAAGCCCGCCCAGTCCCCCTCCGAGGGAATGGCGCTCTTCGCCACCAGAAGCGCCGAAGGGGACTGCCAGAACATCGCGCGGACGGCATCGGCGTCGCGGCGATTGGCGAGTTCCATCAAATGGCGGAAGCGCGCCCCGATTCCATCGCGGGTCCGGGCGCTTAGGGGGTCCTGGGCGGCGGCGCCGGCATCGGCGAGAGCCGCCGGGGTGCCGGCAGCGAGCGCCAGCAGAGCCGCGAGGGCGAGCGAGAGAGCTTTCATGATCGGTTGCCTTTTTCGGTTGTGCGAATCGTCGCATCGAACGCGACCGCATGGAGGGTCATCGGACTCGGCTCCGGCCGCGGTACGGAAGCTCGTCATTCACGCTGCCGGCGTCGGCCCGACGATAGGGGCATGTGCCCGGGATCTATTAGGCCGGGTCGGCATTTTCAACGGAGGCACGGGAACGTGAAGGGAGCCGCCGCTTCGATCTAAAGCACGTCGTCGCGGATGCAGGCCTTGAAGTGGCCGGGCGAGACCTCGCGCAGATCAGGCACCTCCCCGGCACACGCGGCGATCGCATAGGGGCAGCGGGTGCGGAAGACGCAGCCGGAGGGCGGCGCGATCGGGCTGGGTATGTCGCCCTGCAGAACGATGCGCTTGCCGCGCCGGTCGGGGTCGGGCACCGGCACCGCCGAGAGCAGCGCCTCGGTATAGGGGTGCCTGGGCTTGCGGCAGAGCTCGTCGGCGGGCGCCAGCTCCATGACCTTGCCGAGATACATCACCAGGATGCGGTCGGAGATGTACTCCACCACCGCCAGATCGTGGGCGATGAAGAGCAGCGCCAGGCCGAGGCGCTGCTGCAGCTCGCGCAGGAGGTTCACCACCTGGGCCTGGATCGAGACGTCGAGGGCGGAGACCGGCTCGTCCGCCACCACCAGCTCCGGCTTCACCGCCAGGGCGCGGGCGATGCCGATGCGCTGGCGCTGCCCGCCGGAGAATTCGTGCGGATAGCGGGTCATGTGGTCGGCGGCGAGCCCGACCTGGGTCAGCATCTCGGCGACCTGGGCCCGGCGATCCTCGGCATTGGCGACGAGCCCATGCACCGCCAGCGGCTCGGCGACGATCTGCTCGACGCGCATGCGCGGATCGAGCGAGGCGAAGGGATCCTGGAAGATCGGCTGGGCGCGGCGGCGGAACGCCTTAAGCTCCGCCGGATGCAGATGGGCGATGTCCTTTCCCTCGAAGCGGATGGCGCCGGAGGTGGGCTCGATCAGGCGCAGGATGGTGCGCCCCACCGTCGTCGTGCCGGAGCCGGACTCGCCCACCAGCCCCAGCACCTCGCCCTGCTTCAGGGTGAAGGAGACGCCGTCGACAGCCTTTACATGCCCTTGCTGGCGGCTGAAGACGCCGCGCCGGAGGTCGAACCAGGTGCGCAGCTCGCTGACCTCGAGAAGCGGGGCCGGGATCATCGGGCCACCATCCCGGCGACCTCGCGCCAGCGCACGCAGCGCACACGGTGCGCCTCCTCGCAGAGATCCAGCGGCGGCACCGCCACATCGCAGCGTCCGGCGGCGAAGAAATCGCAGCGCGGCGCGAAGGGGCAGCCGGGCGGCAGATGCCGGGGATCCGGCACATTTCCGCGGATCGCCTGCAGCGGGCCGCTGCCGCGCGCGATCCCGAGCCGCGGCACTGAGCGCAGCAGGCCCAGCGTGTAGGGCATGCGCGGCCGGTGGAAGAGCGCTCGCGACGGCCCCTCCTCCACCACGCGGCCCGCATACATCACCACGATGCGGTCGGCAATCTCCGCCGCGACGCCGAGATTGTGCGTGATGAAGAGCACCGCCATGCCGAGCTCGCGCTGAAGCTTCCTGATGAGCTCGAGGATCTGCGCCTGGATGGTGACGTCGAGCGCTGTCGTCGGCTCGTCGGCGATGAGAAGGGTCGGCCGGCAGGAAAGCGCCATGGCGATCATGGCGCGCTGGCGCATGCCGCCGGAGAGCTGGTGCGGATAGGCGTTCATGCGCTGGCGCGGCTCGGGAATGCCGAGGAGCGCCAGCATCTCCTCGGCGAGAGCGGCGGCGGCACGAC
>DATKPX010000213.1:0-3281 GCA_035523855.1 Allostellaceae bacterium | reverse complement strand
CGGAGCAGCGCGTTCCGCTGGAGATGCGCGGCGAGATTCATCTCAGGCGGTCAGGCGGCGTATTCCGCCCGCTTCGGCGTAAAGACGTCGAGATTGAGAACCGGCTCGCTGCCGACCACCACGCCCCAATGCCGCGCATTGGGCGGCACCACCAGGAGGCCGCCGGGCCCGAGCCGGGTCACCGTCTCGCCGATGTGGAAATCGATCTGGCCGCTCAGGATGTAGACGATCTGCTCGTGCGGGTGGTCGTGCGGGCGCGGCTCGTGGCCAGGCATCAGGCGATTGAGCGAGACGGTGGCGCCCTCGCCGGAGAAGGCCTTGCGCTCGACGCCCTCGCGCACCTTCTCCCAGGGCAACCTGCTCCAGTCGACATGGTGGATGTTCATTGGCTTGTCCTTTCTCTTGAGGTCCAGGGTAGCATCGGTCAGGCCTTGCGGGCGCCCAGGATGCCGGCCGGGCGCAGCAGCAGGAACAGCAGCAGGATCGAGAGCGCGACCACATTCTTGTAGCCGGCGCCCACCATCACGATGGCGAGGGACTGGGTCACGCCGAGCAGGATGCCGCCCAGAAAGGCGCCGAGCGGATTGCCGAAGCCGCCGACGATCGCCGCGATGAAGCCGCTGATGGCGAAGGGCACGCCGAGATTATAGGCGACGAACTGCGTCGGCGTGATCAGGATGCCGGCGATGGCGCCGAGCCCGGCGCTGATCGAGAAGGCGTAGGCCAGCATGCGCGACACCGGCACGCCCAGCAGCGCCGCCGCCTGCGGATCGACGGCGCAGGCGCGCATGGCGCGGCCGGTCCTGGTTCGGCTGAAGAAAAGCGACAAACCCGCGATCAACAGCAGCGAGATGGCGACGATCCAGAGGAGTTGCAGGCTGACCGCCACCGGCCCGAGGCGCAGCGGCCCGCCGGCGGTGAAGGCCGGCAGGGATTTCGGCGCGTCGCCCACCAGCAGCAGGGTCGCGCGCTCCAGCACGATCTGCACCGCCAGCGTCGCCAGGATGATGACGAAGGTGTTGGCCTTGCGGCTCCAGAGCGGCCGCACCACGAGGCGGTCGACGACAAGCCCGAAAGCCGCGACCAGGATGACCGCGATCACCGCCGCGGGCAGCAGCGCGAGGCCGGCCTGGGCATAGAGCACGTAAGTCACCATGCCGCCCAGCATGACGAAACCGCCCTGGGCGAAGTTGACGATGCCGCTCGCATTGTAGATGACGCAGAAGCCGATGCCGATCAGGCCATAGACGCAGCCGACGCCGATGCCGCTCACCAGGAATTGCAGGAGGAGGATCGGGCTAAGCATGGAGCGCCGCCTCCGTCGTGCCGAGATAGGCCTCGAGCACCGCCGGGTCGCGGGCGACCGCCTCGGGCGTGCCGTCGGCGATCTTGCGGCCGAAATCCAGCACCACGATCCGTCGCGCGATTCCCATGACGAGCCGCATGTCGTGCTCGATCAGCAGGATCGTGACGCCGCGCCGGTTGATGGCGCGGATGATCTCGGCGAGGACGTCGGTCTCGGCGGTGTCGAGCCCGGCCGCCGGCTCGTCGAGCAGCAGCAGGCGCGGACCCGCCGCCACCGCGCGGGCGATCTCCAGCAGGCGCTGCTGCCCGTAGGTGAGCTGGCTCGCGGGAGCCGCTGCGCGGTCGGCGAGACCCACCAGCGCCAGCAGCTCCTGCGCCTTGGCGGCGGTCTCGGCCTCCTCGGCGCGCATCCGCCGCGAGCGGCCGAGCGCCGACCAGACGCCGCCGCGGGTCGAGAGGTGGAAGCCGACGCGGACATTCTCCTCGGCGCTCATGTCGCCGAAGAGGCGCACGAGCTGGAAGGTGCGGATGACGCCCTTGGCCGCCACCTTGTGCGGCGCGAGGCCGGTGAGTCGGCTGCCGGCGAAGCGCACTGTGCCGGCGGTCGGCTGATGCGCGCCGGAGATCAGGTTGAAGAGCGTCGTCTTGCCGGCGCCGTTGGGCCCGATGACGGCGTCGATGCCGCCTTGCTCGACGGCGAAGGAGACCTCGTTCACCGCCAGCAAGCCGCCGAACGCCTTGGTCAGCCCCTCGATCTCGAGCAGGCTCACTGCTTGCTCCCTGGCTTGAAGAGCGCGATACGGTCCACCGCCGCCAGTCCCTTGGGCGCGTAGATCAGGATCACCAGCAATCCCACGCCATAGACGAGATCCTGGTAGTCCTTGAGGCCGCTCACCGCCTGCGGCAGCGCCTCGACGATGAGGGCGCCGATCAGCGGGCCGCCCAGATTCCCGATGCCGCCCACATAGAGCATGGTGAAGCCCAGCACGACCATGCCGAGGCCGAACATTTCCGGGCTGGCGAAGCCCACATACTGCGCCATCAATGAGCCGGCGATCGAAGCGTAGACCGCCGCGATGACGAAGGCCCAGAGCTTGTAGCGGGTGATGTCGATGCCGAGCGCCTGCGCCGCCTCCTCGCTGCCGGCGATGGCGCCGAGCGCGCGGCCGAAGCGCGAGCGCCGGAGCCGCGCCGCCGCCCCCATGCCGAGACCCGCGATCGCCAGCAGTACGACCGCCTGCAGCCGCTCGTCGTCGATCTCGACGCCGGCGAATCCCAGGCCCGGAATACCGGAGATGCCCATATAGCCTTGCGTCAGGCCGGTCCACTGCACCGCCACCTCATAGGCGATGAGGCCGAGCGCCAGCGTCGCCATGGCAAGGTAGTGGCCGCGCAGCCGCAGGGTCGGATAGCCCACCGCGACGGCGAAGGCGGCGGAGAGCAGCGCGCCGCAGATGAGCGCCGCCAGCGGATCGAGGTGGAGGCGCGTGGTCAGCACGGCGGTGGAATAGCCGCCGAGCGCGGCGAAGGCGTTCTGGCCGAAGGAGACCTGGCCGGTATATCCCATGAAGAGGTTGAGGCCGGAGACGAAGAGCGCGTAGATCGCGGCGAAGCAGACCACGGTCACGAAATAGCCGCCGACCGCGACGATGACCGCGATCGCCACGCAGGTGGCGAGCAGCATCGCCGGCAGGCGCCGCCGCGCCATTGCCCGCTCAGGCGAGATAGAAGCGAGCGAGGTCATGGGCGGAGCTCAGTTGATCTGGGGTCCGCTCGGCGGCGATGCGGCCCAGCGAGAGGACATAGGCGCGGTTGGCGAGCGTGAGGGCGAGCGGCGCCTTCTGCTCCACCAGCAGGATGGTAAGGCCGCTCCGGTTGAGTTCGCCGAGGGTAGCCATGATCTCGGCGGCGATGCGCGGCGCGAGCCCCAACGACGGCTCGTCCAGCATCAGCAGCGTGGGGTTCGCCATCAGCCC
>DATKPX010000212.1:0-3447 GCA_035523855.1 Allostellaceae bacterium | reverse complement strand
ACGCTGGCGCCGAGATCGCCGAGGATCTCCGCCGCGTATGGCGCCGCCACGCTGTGGCCGAGCTCCACCACCGTAATGCCGCCGAGCGGCGCCGCTGCAGGCATCGCGTTCCCTTCCCCGATCATCTCTCTGCCACGCTAGACCGCGCGGCGGAGAAGCGTCAAATCGGAGGGGGCGGGACGGCTATCCTGCGTCCTTCGACGCGCCTCGCTTGCTCAGGATGAGGCGATTTTCTTTTTGCCGGAAAGAAAAATCCTCATCCTGAGCAAGCGACCGCAGGGAGCGCGTCAAAGGACGCACGACCGGCGATGCGATCAGGGCGCGACGGGCGGTGGCGGCAGGGGCGCGGGCGCTGGCGGCGGATAGACCGCGTAGGGCGGGCCGCAATTGTCGGTGAGGCCGTCCACCATCTCCTGGCGCGCCTCCAGCTCGGTGCGGCTCAGATGGCCGTTGGCGAGCGCCGCGGCGGCCAGCATCGGGCCGTCGATGATGCCGGTGCCGACACAGGCCGGCACCTTTCCGATCAGGTAGAAGGGCGTCGCGAAGGCGTCGGCGGTCTGCTCGCGCTCCGCCGGCGACTGGCCGCAGGCGGCGAGGACAAGGGCAAGTCCGAGGACAAGGATTCTGGTTTTCATCGCGACACTCCTCCTCAGGACGCTAGCGGCGGAGTGTTGCAGATCCAAGGCATTCCGCGGCGCCGGCCCTCTTGACGCGGGAAATCCGAATCCCCAAATCGCCTGCCGCCAGGCGCCGGAAGGGCCTGGTGACAGTCTTTTCCATGTTGCTCGAAAGGAGGACGTGGCGATGAAAGTCGATAAGGCGACGGCGCCCGAGAGGGCGCTCTGGTCGGACCGGCTCGAAATCTGGCTGAAGCGCCAGGAGAGCGGCCTGGGGCCGACCGCCAAGCCGGACAGCGGAACGCCGGACGCGGCGCCCGAGGCGCTGATGTCAGCCCCGCCGCCCCCGGCCTGGCCGCGGGTCTTCCCCAGCCTTTAAGGACGGCGCACCGCCGCCGGTTTCGCGACCGGCGGCGTTCCGCCGTCGCCCACCGGCGGCCGTTCCGGTCCGCCCATGAACCGCAGGAGGTCAGTGATGTCGATCACCTACACCGATCCCTTCGACGCTCTGTTCCAGTTCCAGCAGGCGCTCGACGCCTTCCGCGCCAGCAACTGGCTGCAGTCGAGCCTGAGCGGGACCGGCGCCTTTCCGCCGATCAACGTGTTCCGCAAGGGCGACGATATCGTCATCATCACCGAAGTGCCGGGCATCCCGAAGGAGAAGCTCCGCATCGACGTCAAGGGCAACACCATCCGCATCGCCGGCGGCAAGGACGCCGGCTACGGCGACAAGGCGAGCGTGCACCGGCGCGAGCGGCTCTCCGGCAGCTTCGACCGCGCCGTCACCGTGCCGGTGGAGATCGACGCCGACCGCGTCAAGGCGGAGTGCCGCGACGGCATCCTCGCCCTTTATCTGCCGCGCGCCGAGCGCGACAAGCCGCGCTCGATCAAAATCTCCTAACCCCGAGGAGCAGACCCATGACACAGGACAGCGAACTCCAGGTCCGCGAGAAGAAGGAGCTGGTGAGCAAGGAGGAGAAGACCGCCCCGGCGCGCTACTACGTGCCGACCACCGACATCTACGAGACAGCCGACGCGCTCACCGTGGTGATGGAGCTGCCCGGCGTCGAGAAAAGGGACGTCGACGTCAAATTGGAGGAGGACGTCCTGCGCGTCGAGGCGCGCATCGACTTCTCGAAATACGAGGGGCTGGAGCCGCTCTACACCGAGTACAATGTCGGCCACTTCTCCCGCAGCTTCACCCTCTCCGACAGGATCGACCAGCAGGAGATCGCGGCGCAGCTCGACGATGGCGTGCTGACCCTGACATTGAGGAAGGCGAAGGCCGCCCAGCCGTGCAAGATCGCGATCACCTGATCCGCCGGCGCGCGCACAGCCACGGGGCACGGAGTCAAGGCAAAGCGGCCTCTCCGTGCCTCCGGAGCGGATGCCGTGCCTAGGCCGCCTGATCCGCCCGCAGGATCCCGCCGCGCAGCGCGCCCGCCTCGATGCGGCGCCAGAGCACCTCCTGCCCTTCCGGCAGCGCGCGGCTGTTCGGCATCGAGAGCCAGAGGCGGAGCAGCATGCGGTCGCGGCCGCTCGTCCTGTCGTCCTCGAAGGGCGTGCGCGCGTGATAGGTCACGTGCGAGTTCAGGAACTGGATGTCGCCCGGCTCGAAGGTCATCTCGAAGGCGAGCTCGCGGGCGAGCGCCGCCAGCATGCCGATCGCCTCCTTCTGCGCGTCGGTCAGCTTCGGGACATCCGCCACCATCTGCGCCGCCTCGATGTAGGTGAGCGAGTAGTGGCTGGTGAAGCGGCCGTCGCGCACGTCGAAGACCGGGAGGGCATAGACGCTCTCGGCGCGGCTCGATTCCTCGCCGAGCCGGCTGCGATGGATCGGCCGGTAGAGCTCCTCGGCTAGATCGGGCCGCCGGCGCAGCATCTCGTTCATGACCGAGACCGAGCTGCAGATCATGCTGACGCCGCCCTTCGCCGCCTGGCGCACGCAGAGCAGCGTCACCACGTCGGTGCGGTCGGTGTGGAAGCGGAGCGCGCCGTTGGAGAGGGTGCGCGCATAGGAGGAGAGGAAGGGCTTGCCGTCCTTCGTGCGCTCGGCCTCGATCTGGCCGTAGCGCGATCCCACATCGCCGCCCTCGTCGCGGATCGCCCGCATCATCTCGCCGCTGCGGTTCTGCGACACCGGCGTGCCCACATTGGCGCCGAGGCCGAAGTAGAGCTTGCGCAGCTGCTCCTCGCCGTAGCGCGCGACCGGCAGGCCGCGCAGCTTCAGCATGCCGGAGCCGTTCTCCAGCTCCTCGCGCATGTCGTCGATGAGGTCAGCCATGCCCGGCAGCGGAAAATCCGCGCGGGTGATCGCGTCCCAGGCAAGGCCGCGGCGCTCCACGTCGGCGAGCGCGGCATCGATCCCGGCGATATGCGCCGGCGCGAGATCGCGCACCCAGCGGCGCGAGTGCAGCATCTCCTTGCCGCTCCAGGCGCAGGCGCCGGCGATCGGTCTGTGCATCGGCATTGGAAAAACCTCCGCGCGAGTTCTCCTGACGCTAGTCCGTGGCGCACGATCTCGTCAATGTGACGGCGAACCACGACGGGCGTCGTTACTTATCTCCTCAGGCGCTCGCGCCGGCGCCATGTCATTAAACCGGCTGTCATTTTCCGAAGAGGAGGCCGCTCGAATGTCCGCTCTTCAGCGCGCGATGAGCCTGTTGGCGGTGCTCGCACCGCTCGCCGCCTGCAACCTGCCGCCGCCCTCGCCGGAGGACGAGGCGGCCTATCACCGCTTCCAGACCGGCTGCCGGCCGCAGGATGCCAACGGCTACGAGAACCAGAAGGAGTATTGCGGCAACGGCGGCGGTGGCGGCAACCGCGGCGG